>DATAFY010000409.1:0-3545 GCA_036257205.1 Steroidobacter sp.
TCGACATCCCTGCGCTGATTCAGGCGTTCCGCAAGACGCACTACCACCAACCAGACGACGAGTCCTCGGTGCCGATCGATTACGCGAGCGCTGCGGATCTCGCGCGCGTCAACCTGCGCATTGCTCTGGAGGCCGCCAACGGGGCGCGCCCGCGGTGGCGTCGCGGCGACTTCTTCGGGGAGAAATTTTCGCGTTAAAAGGTCCGATGCGCAGCTTGAGGCGCAACCAAAAGGCGACCGTTCGTCGGAAAGTGCTCTAGCGAGCGTGACCCATATCACGCTTTCCCCAGCGCACGCGCAACGCCCACGTGAGCCCGGAATAAATTCTCGCCGCTGAAACCGGGACGGGAGAACGCAATGACCTTGATGATGAACGACCTCGCTGATTTGCGTCAGGCCTTTGACGCGTGCGACGCCAACGGGGACGGTTGGATCCTCAGCGCTGAGTTCACCTCTCTGCTGAAGGCGCTGGATACGGATCTGTCCGACGATGAATGCCTGCTTGCATTCGAGGCGACGGACAGCGACGGCGACGGCTCGATCAGCTTCGAGGAGTTCATGACGTGGTGGACGGCCTAGAGCTCTTCCCACTCACACGACATAGCCGGCGGACATAACTTCTGCGCGTCCGTGATGAGGTTTGCAAGTCGCACGTCGAGTGCTCGAAATTGCGAGTTCGCCCTAACGCAAGTCTTCTTCGCCAACCCTACGCTCTAGGCTGCCTGCCAGTATGAATAAGGCAGTCGTCATGATGAACGATCTAAGCGAGCAAGGTTTGCGCGTCGGGGATCCGGTCAAGCTGAAGGAAAGCGGCGTCGATCTGCGCGGCGATGTGTGGGAGTTGCGCACCGGCCGCTACGTCGTAGTACGCTGGCGAGACGATTGTCGCACGACGCATTCTGAAAGCGCGCTCGAGTACGACGCCTCACGCAGCCGCGCCGACTGGAGTCGCCAGCTGGCTCACGAAGACAGAAGCGAAACTCGCCGCGCGAGCGACTGAGTCCTGATCCCTGCTCGCTGCCTGCTCCCGCCGCGTCAATGCATGTAACTGCCGCCGTTCACGTGGATGAACTGGCCGTTGATGTACGAAGCGTCCTGTGAGGCGAGAAACACGTACGCAGGCGCCACTTCGCAGGGCTGCGCCGGCCGTTTCATCGGATTGTCGGCGCCGAACTTCGCGACCTCCTCCTTTGAGAAGCTCGCGGGAATGAGCGGCGTCCATACCGGGCCGGGCGCCACGCCGTTCACGCGAATGCCTCGCTCGATAAGTTGCTGAGCGAGTGAATACGTCATCGCCTGGATGGCGCCTTTGGCAGCCGAGTAATCGACCAGCTTCCTGTTGCCGCGCACGCCTGTGATTGACCCGGTGTTGATGATGCACCCCTGCTCCGCGAGATGTTCAAGCGCGGCCTGCGTCAGAAACATGTAACCGAAAACGTTCACTCGAAACGTTCTTTCCAGATTTTCCTCAGAGATGTTCTCCGGGGCTTCCGCCGGGAACTGCTGCCCCGCGTTGTTCACGAGAACGTCAAGCGCGCCGAAGCGCTCAACGGTTTGCGTGACGGCCTTTTTGCAAAACGCCGAGTCGGATACGTCGCCTTGCAGCAAGAGGCATTCGGCGCCTTCCGCCTCTGCTAAGCGCTGCGTTTCTTTTGCGTCTGCGCCTTCCTCAAGATAGATGATCGCAACCGCCGCCCCCTCGCGGGCGAAGTGCACCGCGACCGCGCGCCCGATGCCGCTGTCGCCGCCGCTGATTAGCGCCACGCGACCTTCAAGCTTGCCGCTGCCGCGGTAATTGTTGCGGATGGAGACCGGCTCGGGCGTCATGCGCGTCTGCTCGCCGGGCTGATGCTGCTGTCTTTGCGCTGGCTGCGGCTTGGCGTCGGTCTGCTGCGTGCTGCTCATCGCTGATTCCCGTGCCGATTTGCGAAGGCCTTCGGCGAAAGACGCCGCCGGCGCGACTGTAGATCAACCGAGCAACGCAAGGCAGAGCGTCAAAGTTCGTCAGCCGGGAAACGCCGACTGCACGTCGGAGATTTCGACGACGGCTGGGCTCGCGTGGGCATGCGTCGTGGCGAGGATCGCGACGCCCACACCGCCGGCGATGAGCGTCGCTACATCCCGGATGGAGCGCGCGCTCGCGACGGCGCAGTTTCGAGGCGAACGACCGTATCGCACGAGCGGCTATGCGGAGGAAGTCGGGTATCGCCGCCGCGGCCCCAACGAGCGGCCGCCCTATTCCCGCAACGCTGGGGGCCGTCGTACTACGGCGCGGGCAGCCATTTCGGCGGCGGCTTCGGCACGGCGCCGAGCTCCGAAGGAGCGGCTCCGGAGCCTGGGGAGCCCCAGGCTTCGCAAGCCGGGTAGCGTGGAGCGATGCGGACGATTGAACGCCGCAAAGCGCCAGCGAAATGAACGACGAGCGCCAGAGCCATGAAATGCACGGTCCGCAACGCACATCATGGTACGAGCCGTCTAAAACGTCATTCCGAGGCCGCGGACCGAAAGGTTATGAACGCTCGGATGAACGTCTGAAGGAGATTGTGTGCGAGCGGCTCAGCGATGATGCCCGCATCGACGCGAGCGACGTCGAGATCGAAGTAGATCAACAGGTGGTGAGATTGCGCGGAACCGTGCCCGAGCGGCACACAAAGCACCAGATCGAGGATCTCATCGAGCGATGCGGAGGCGTCAAAGACATCGACAATCAGCTGCGCGTGCGGCCATACGACATTGATTTCTGAGCGCCAGAGGGACGGCGACTAGCGAGCCTGCTCACTAGTCTCCGTCGTCATCCGTTCGCGGGCGCGGCTCACACCCCTTCCTTGTTGGACTCGAGCTTCTGCGCCATCTCGTGATGCCGCTTGAGCGTCGGCAAGGAGGAAGCAGCAAAATCCTTCAAGTCCTCCGGCATCTGTTCATCCTGCGAAGCGGACTGAAACAAGGCCACCGCCTCCTGATGCCCCTGCTCCATGTGCTTCTTGTACTCGCGGTCGAAGGCCTCATCACGCAGGCTTGATAGCCTCTGCTTTTCCTTCTGGTGTTTGGCGTCGAGGGTCTGCGGCAACTGAAGGTTTTCCTTCTGCGCGATCTTGCGCAGCTTCTGGTCCGCGGCGGTATGGTCCCTCACCATGCGTTCGGCGTACTTGCGGATGTCCTCGTTCTTCGTGCTGTTGAGGGCGACCTGAGCAAGTTCTATTTCCGCCTTGCCGATCACAGCCGCCTGCGACGCGAATGACTGGGGCGTCACAGGCGTCGCGCTCGCATCGGTGCTACTGTGTTGATCGGTCTCATGCGCGGCGTCACGCGTGGAAGAAGCAGATCCTGTCGTGCTCTGGGTCCTTTCACGAGCGCTCTGCTGCTGTTGGGCCTCAGGCGTCTGCGCGAGCGCGCCGAGCGCAAGCGCCTGGGCTGCGACCAGCGCGCCGAGCATGCGTACGAGTCGTCGTTTCGTCGACATGCTGCACCTCGAGTTGACTTCATCGACTCGAAGCCAAGCCGCGTTTGTGCAAGTTTGTTCCGCGCAGTTGCATGCGGACTCGGCGG
>DATAFY010000413.1:0-2733 GCA_036257205.1 Steroidobacter sp.
AGCTTGCAGGCGGCTTCGAACGACTGGTTGAATATGAGCTCGCGTTGAGAGGAGAGCGGCGCCGGCCGCAATGCCGACTACCGCAAGTTCACAGCAAGTCCCCCGCAATACCTGTGTGGACTGGGCTGCTTCTGCATTCCCCAAAAAATGCTGTGGCAACGACGTTGAGCTTACGGCGCAGGCATCAATTTGCACAGTGACCTTCCGTATTCGCCTAAACAAGATCGGGCCGTTGACACATGTCCGCTACGGCTTGGGCTTGAGCGCAAAGGGCAATAGAAGCTTGAGCACAACGGCTGGCAGCTCTCACGTCGATTACATCGTCATCGGACCCATACCGACCACGCGACGAATTGGTACTCACGCTGGCGAACGAAAAGCGACCAAGCACTTGAAGGCGCGAACGTGCGAGAGTGGTGGTGGTTTAGCGGCACGCTGCACGCTATGGCGCGACAATCTGGATGAGAACCCGTATTGCCTCACTCAACTTTGTTCCCGAGGGTTTTCTCTGATCTTTGCGTCAAGTGTCGTGATGCCGCGCATCACGCAGTTTTCCATTCCGGCATGGGCAGCCCGCGGCGACGCGCGCAGACGCCGTCAAGGTTGGCCGTCGCTCTGACCGCGAAGCTGGATCCGCCGTTGCCAGTCCACACCTTGACGGGGGCGAGCACGACGCCATGCTCCAGCTTCGCCGGATAAACCTCGGCGCCATACGTGATCGTCGAGTGGGCGGCACTACGGCGCGCTTCGATTGGCAGTACTATCGGAGGCCGCTTTGTTGCGCCCGAACACAAGCGCATGCGCCAGTGCGCTGCGCCAGATCTTCAGACGGCGTTGCACCGTGCGCACGAGGCCGTGTGGATATTGGCCGGGATGCTCCGCCTGCAATCGGTCGAGCATCTGCCGACCGGACAATGATGGATCGGTCTCGAACCACGCCCGCAGATCATCCGTGACGTCCGCCAGTGGATCTGGGCGACGCCGACCGCGCTTTGCTCTCAGTTTCGGCTGCGACGTCGGGCGGACCTCGCCGTCTTGCCACGCGGTGCGCAGGCCGGCGACGAAGTTGTCGAGCGGCACCATCGGCTCCGGTTCCGATGCTGCGAGCCACGCCGCGTCCGATGTGTCCGCAAGCATAACAAGCGATTGTTGCGCACTACGGATCTCGGAAAGCAGCCGGACCGGATCGAGATCGGATCGAAGCTTGACGATGCGATCGCGCGATGCCGCGTCCACGCGAGCATCAGTCAGCAGTCGGTCGCACGGCGTCAGCGGCCTGTGATACCGCTTCTTCACCTGGGCACCATTGCGCGTCTTCTCGGCGAGCTTGAAGCACGGCTGGAAGGCATTCACGAACAGGCGCGCGGGCGAGTAGAGCTTCGCAAGTTGCGCCGCAGCCGCGACGCCTTCGTAGCGGCGATATCCCACCATGCGCCGCACGATCTCCCCGTTCTTCTGCTCGACGTGTGCCTGATCGTTCTTGCGATACGGCCGGCACCGCGTGAACTCGATCTTCTCCGCCGCGCAGTAATCGCGCACCGTCTCGTTCATGAACACGGTATCGTTGTCGGTGTCGAAGCCGAGCAATGGGAACGGCAGTCGCCGGCGGATCTCGCCCAGCACGTCGACCAGCAGCGTCTGCTCACGCACCAGGAGTGGCGCCAGCTCCGTCCAGCCCGACGCGATATCCGTCACCACCAGCGTCTGCACGAACGCGCCGCGCGTCACCGGACCGGAATGCGCAACGAGATCGGCCTCCACGAACCCCGGTGGCGGATCACGCCAGTCCGAGAATGTCCGAACCGGAATCGAGCGCCGGATCGTCGAGATTGCTCCGGGACGGCGGCGCCGAGGGCTGCATTGCTCTCGCTGCGGCTGCAAGGCTCGATCGATGGTGGCCGCGCTCATCTTCAAGAGAGATGTCCGCACCTCCGCTGCCAGCGCCAGATGACCATGGCGTTCCATCGCCTCGATCAATGTCGGAATGATCGCCTTCAGGCGCTTGCCGCAAACTCGATCCGATGCCTCCCACAGCACGATCAGCGCCTCGCGCTCGGCTGCTCCGTAGATGCGCCGAGACGGCCGTGGCGCGGTACGCTTGGTCGATGGACCGGTGCGCAGCACGCGCATTGCGTGCTTGCGATGGTAGCCTGTCGAAGCCGCGAACTCGTCAATGATCGTCTTCTTGTCGACCCGGCTACTCGCCCTGTACCGCTCGCTTACCGCTGCAAGCAGCGCGTCCCTCGTCGCCATGCTGACCCGCCTCATCCAGCCCTCCGCCCGGCCCCCGGCGCGGGAGCAACTCAGGCGAGGCAACGGTCATGATTCGGGAGCAGTTCCGGCGAGGCAATGCGGAACTTCTCATCCAGATTGTCGCGCCATAGAAGAAGCATGAAACGATCGCCGGCGAAGAACTCGTCGTCATTACGGTGCAAACGGCCGACTGATTTCAAACTGACTTACTACCACTATCCGAACCAGCGCCGGCTAACCCACTCCATTGGCTAGGTGCGCTGTTCGAGTTTGCGTGTTCAGGGATCATCCGCGCGGTGGGCTAGCGGGGTAGCCCGCGCACCGCGTCGGATACCGCAAGCTTGACCCCATCGCCGGGTCTTAACCGGAACCTCAATGATACCAATGCGTTATTTGATCACAAGGAGTCTGAATATGAGTACGCACCTCGATAGACTGATAGAGAGCGTGAAGGGCGAATTGGCTCTCGAGCGCCAACGC
>DATAFY010000414.1:0-4670 GCA_036257205.1 Steroidobacter sp.
CGGCGCGCTACCCGGCGTGGCTCGCGAGCGGCGTTCACATCGTGACGCCGAACAAGAAAGCGAACAGCGCCGATCTGGAGTTCTACGCCCGTCTTCATCAGGCCCGACGTCAGGGCGGCGCACACTACCTTTACGAAGCCACGGTGGGCGCGGGCTTGCCCGTCATTCAGACCTTGCGCGATCTGCGCGATACGGGCGATGAAATCCGCCGGATCGAAGGGATCCTCTCAGGCACCCTGGCCTATCTGTTCAACGTCTGGGACGGCTCAGAGCCGTTCTCCTCGGTCGTCCGTACGGCAAAGGCGAAGGGATACACGGAGCCCGATCCGCGCGATGATCTGTCCGGCATGGATTTCGCCCGCAAGCTGATCATTCTCGGCCGCGAGATGGGATTGCGTCTGGAACTGGATGACGTGCAGCTGGAAAGCCTCGTACCGCCCACGTTAGCCGGCTGCAGCGCGCAGGAGTTCCTAGACGGACTGCCGGAGTTCGACAAGCCGATGGCGCAGCGTCTGCAGGCCGCTAAGAGCCGCAATCGCGTGCTGCGCTATGTCGGTTCGTTGGACGCCGCAACCGGCAAAGCGTCTGTGGGGCTCGTGGAGCTCGAACGTACGCATACCTTCGCCAACATCAATCTGACGGACAACGTCGTGCGATTCCTGACGCAGCGCTATAACTGCAACCCGCTCGTTGTTCAGGGACCGGGCGCCGGGCCCGAGGTCACGGCGGGCGGGGTATTCGCGGACGTCCTGCGCGTGTGCGCTTATCTTGGGGCGAAGCTCTGATGCGTCAGTGTGCAACCGCCTTTGCTCCCGCCAGCGTTGGCAACGTGGCTGTGGGCTTTGATGTGCTCGGTCATAGCGTTCAGGCGATCGGGGATCGCGTCACGGCGCGCCGTGTGACCGCGCCGGGCGTGACGATCGCATCGATTACGGGCGCTACGGTGGATTTGCCGCGCGAGACTGAACGCAATACCGCCGGCATGGCCGTGCTCAGCATGGTGCACGAACTGAAGCTCGACTTCGGGATCGAGCTGGCGATCGATAAGGGCATCCCGCTCGGCTCGGGCCTGGGCGGGTCGGCCGCTTCGGCCGTGGCGGGCGTGGTTGCCGCCAACGCGTTGCTGGGCGCGCCGCTCAGTCGGCTTGATCTGCTGAAATTCGCCATGAAAGGAGAGGCGGTGGCGAGCGGTTCGGTGCACGTAGACAACATCGCCCCCTCGCTCTACGGCGGTCTTGTGCTGACGGTCGGGATCGATAACCCCAACGTGAAGCAGATTCCGGTGCCGGCGAACGTGCGTTGCGTGCTCGTTCACCCGCACATGATGTTGTCTACGCGGGCGGCGCGCGAAATTCTGAATCGCTCGATCGATCTGTCCAACGTCATCTGGCAGTCGGCGAATCTCGCCGGGGTCCTGACCGGCTGTTTCACGAGCGACCTGCAGCTGATTCGCGAATCGCTCGAAGACGTGATTATTGAGCCCCAGCGCAAGGTGCTGATTCCCGGCTTCGACGCCGTCAAACAGGGCGCCATGGGCAACGGAGCCTTGGGTTGTTCGATTTCGGGAGCTGGACCGACGATTTTTGCATGGTGCGAAGCATCCGACGCCGAGCGCATCCGCAACGCCATGGTCGCGGCCTTCCACGCACAGCGACTTGAAAGCGACGCCTGGATCTCCACGCTCGAACCGGCGGGCGCACGCGTGATCGATTGATATGAGACGAGCGGACAACGATTGGCGTATGCGCGACAGCCGGCGCTCGCAGGCGCGAGCTGGCTCTCGCTCACCGAGACGCCCTGGGCAAGATTTTCGAGCGAGCGAATAGGGGACGGCCGGCCGTTCCATGAGGAACCGCACCGGCTATCCGCTTAATACATCTGCATGCAGTACACCAGCACACGCGATCCGAACGAGCGCAGCTCTCTAAGTCAGGCCATCGCGCGCGGCATCGCTCCTGACGGCGGTTTGTACATACCGAAAGAATTCCCGCATTTCACGCCGGGAAATTTCGATGGTCTGAACGAACTGCCGGAGATCGGCGAGCGCCTGCTCGCGCCGTTCTTCGGGGACGACCCATTGGCGAGCGAGCTTGGGGCGATCTGCCGTGAAGCGTTCGATTTTCCGGCGCCGCTGGTGCATCTGGACAGCGCGCCTTCGCCCGCGTCCGTGCTCGAGCTGTTTCACGGACCCACGTGCGCATTCAAGGATTTCGGCGCGCGTTTTCTGGCGGCGTGCCTGGAGCGCATTCGTCGCAATGAGAAGCGCAAACTCACCATTCTCGTCGCCACTTCCGGAGACACAGGCGGCGCGGTCGCCGCGGCGTTTCACAACCGCCCGTGGGTCGAAGTCGCGGTGCTCTATCCCAAGGGGCTGGTCTCGGATAGGCAGGCCCAACAGCTCGCGTGCTGGGGCGGCAATGTGCGCACCTTCGCCGTGCGCGGGAACTTCGATGACTGCCAGCGTATGGTCAAGGAGGCGTTCCTCGATCCAGAGCTGGCGCAGACGCATCAGCTTTCTTCAGCGAACAGCATCAATGTCGGTCGCCTGTTGCCGCAGATGACTTACTATGCGAAGTGCGGGCTTGAGCTGTGGCGCGAGAGCGGCCGCCGAGCGAACTTCATCATTCCGAGCGGCAATCTCGGCAACTCGCTTGCGTGTCTGTGGGCGAGGCACATCGGTTTGCCGATCGGCGAAGTGGTGCTCGCGACGAATGCGAATCAACCCGTCACCGAGTTTCTGCGCACCGGCGAATGGGCGGCCCGCCCGAGCGTGCCGACGCTGGCGTCAGCCATGGACGTCGGCAATCCGAGCAACATGGAGCGCCTGCGCGCATTGCATCCTGATTTCGAGGAGCTGCAGAGCCAGATCGGCGCCTCCAGCGTCGATGACATCGAAATCAGGGCGACGCTCCGCCGCGACTGGCACGAGCTGCATCAACTCTGGTGCCCGCATACGGCGACGGCGGCCAAGGTGTATCGGCGGCTGCTCGCGCGCGGGGCGCGCGGAAACTGGGTCATTGTTGCGACCGCCCATCCTGCGAAATTCAACGATATCGTAGAGCAGCAGACGGGGCGCGAGGTCCCGATTCCGCCGGCCCTCGCGAAGCTGCTGTCGTTGCCGAGGCATGAAACGCAGATCGAACCGACGTTGGACGCCTTGCGCGCGCAGATGCAGAAGAGCTGATGTACTCGCTTCCCGAAAAAATTCCGATGTGGGTGTGGCCTGCCGCAGGCGCTGCGGTATTGATCGCACTTGCCGCCTGGGGCGCTCTCGCGTATCGCGCCTGGAACTCGCGGCGCGCGATCGACGCGGCGATCTCCGGCGTGGCTTACGAGATGCTCAAAAACGTGCTGTTGCCGAACGGAAACGGCGGGCAGATTCACGTTCACTATCTACTGCTCACCCAGCGCGGGCTGCTCGTTGCGGACTTGCTCGATCTGCCCGGTGCGATCTTCGGCGGGGACCAGATGATCGAGTGGACTGCGATCGGCAAGAAGCGGCGCTTCACGTTTTCCAACCCGCAACACACGCTCTATGACCGCATGGCCGCCGTCAGGCTGCTGACCGGCGATGTTCCGGTGGAGGGGCGCGTGCTATTCACGTTGCGCAGCGAATTCCCCAAAGGCAAGCCGCGCAACGTGCTGCGGATCGACGATCTGGTGGATGAGTTCCCGCACGTCGATCCGGCTCGGGGCAACATCACTGCCGCTTTCGGCGAGGTGTGGGCGAACGTGAAGAGACACGCGGAGCCGAATCCATTCGCGGCCTGAAGAACGAGCCCTCGACGGTCGGGATTAGCACAAGCCGGGCGCTGTCCGGCTTCTCTCGCTGCTTCACCGCTCGCTAATCACTGCCCGCGTCTTCGATGGTGCGCGGCGATCACGTGCGCGACGCAGGCGGTGACGCGTTTGCCGGTTTCGATGTCGAGGAATTCGTTGGGGCCATGCGCGTTGGAATACGGTCCGAGAACGCCCGTCACCAAAAATTGCGTCCTGGGATATTTGGCGCTCAACGTGCCCATGAATGGGATCGTCCCGCCAACGCCCATGTACAGCGCCTCGCGGCCGAAAGCGCTCATGGAAGCTGATTGGATCGCCGCTTCGAGCCATGGGGCCGTCGACGGCGCATTCCAGCCCGCCAGGCTCGATTCAACATCGAATCGGACCTGCGCGCCATAGGGCGGATCGCGCTCCAGCGCGCCCTTCACAGCCTGCGCAGCGAGGTCTGCATCTACTTCGGGCGGCAGACGAAAAGACAGTTTCAGCGCCGTATAAGGCCGCAACACGTTGCCGGCATTTTCAAAAGAGGGCAGACCCTCAGCGCCGGTGACCGATAGCGCAGGCCGCCAGGTGCTGTTGAGCAGGAGCTCGTAAGGGTCGTTTGCGACCGCTGTGGCGTTCCCCGCAAATGGGAATTTGCCAAACACACCCTCGCCCAGTGCGAGAGCTACGGCGCGCGCCTGCCGTTGACGATCGGGCGGTGCGTCTGCGTGCAGCTCCTTGAGCAGCAACGCGCCGCTCTTCGCGTCCTCCACGCGCGCGAGCAACTCGCGGGCGACCCTGAAACTGGACGCCACAATGCCGCTCGCCATGCCCGAATGGACGCCTTCACGCAACACGTCCACTCGCAGCGAGCCGACAAGGTTGCCTCGCAGGGATGTCGTGCACCA
>DATAFY010000459.1:0-3787 GCA_036257205.1 Steroidobacter sp.
CACTGGCGAGGCGCTCAATACGGCCGGAGCGAGCGGTCGGCTTGCGGCGATGGTCGCCGCGCAACATTGTGCAACAATCGTCGAGCACCACCTTGAACGCATCGCAGCGAATGGCCGCTGGCGACTTTCCATCCTCGTGCGGGGCGTTGCGGGCGAGCCGCTCGGCCTGCAAGCATGGCTTAGGCGCGGTGGCGAGCGGCTCTCCGAAACGTGGAGCTACGAGCTCGAAGCGAATAACCCGTTGCGCGTTGGCGAAGCAGAGAACGCTTCGCAGCAAGGCATCGGCTGCACCACGTCGGTTCGTTAGCTGTTCAGTTCGCTGCGCCTCCGGCAGGCCCTATCTCTCAAGGAACTCCGACGCTGCACTGCATCAGCGGCCGTTAACGACGCATCGGTGACGATCGACGAGGAACTCACCTCAACGGTGCGGCGTAGTAGGCGTTACTTCCAGAAAATTTCCCACGGCGCGTGAGGAAAGGGACGATGCGCATTTCCATGGGGTTGCTGAACTCGCCTCTTCACTTGGCGGCGATCGGCGCGCTCCTCGCGCTCGGGTACCTGACGCTGCGCCGGGACATCTTCCCGCCTTCGGGCCGCAGGGCCACGCTCGCCCGCGCCCCTCGCGCGCTGACCGTCGCGCTCTGCTCGTCAGGCGTCGCCCTGCTGATCATCTTTCTCTACCGGTATTCGAAACGCTTCGGCCTCGACGCGTCCTGGCTCTTTGTGAAAGAGGGCCCACTCGAGGACTTTACATTCGCTGCCGAGCTTGCAGCGACCCTCTGGATGGGTGTTGCCGCTTCGCGGACGTGGCGGCGTCGTCGCGACGCCGCTCGAATGTTGGTCGCAGGCGCATACGCGATTTGCGCAGCGATGCTGTTTGTGATCGCCATGGAGGAAATCGCTTGGGGTCAGCAGTTCATGCATTTCGCGACGCCCGAAGGCTGGTCGCAACTCAACCATCAGCACGAGACCACGCTTCACAACCTGATTGACAAGAGCACGCTCACCAACCACACACGGATTGCGGCCTGCCTGCTCGCCGCCGGCGCTCTGTTCCTCACTATCCTGCAACTCTGGAGACCGATGCCGTTGACGGCCGCGCTTGCACCGCATCCGGCGCTCATTCCTCTGGCGCTCTTGATCGGCTATGCGGGCGTGCGCCTGCATGCGGAGATCGTGGAAGCGTTCGTGGCGCTCTATTTCTTGTTCTATGGCAGGCAGGCGTTCTATTTTACGGGCATGCTCGCACCGCCGAGCCGGCCTGCAGACGCTCTCGAGGGCTCAGCTGCAACAGACCGCAGCCACGCACGGCGGCACAGTCCGTTCGCTTCACATCAAACCGGCGTTCTGATCTCGGACATTCTGGATCTGACGTACGACGCGATCATCATCTGGGAAATGGATGGTCAGGGGGTCGTGTATTGGAACAATGCAGCGGAGCAAATCTACGGCTATTCGCCAGCAGAAGTTCTAGGTCAGACGACGCACGCGCTGCTCAAGACCCAACTCGAAGGAGGCGTAGACAAGCTCGAAACAACAGTTGCGCGCTATGGCGTGTGGGCGGGCGAACTTAGGCACACGACGAAATCGGGTCGGCAGATTGTCGTGCAGAGCCGCCTCGCGCTGATGGCTCAGCACACAGGCGGCTGGCTCGTGTTGGAGGTGAACCGCGCGCTTGAAACCACTCAGCCCGCCGCCGATGTTCAACGGGCCGTCGAAGCGCACCTCGCCAACCTACGCGCGCATCACGGCTCCGAACTTAGCCCTTAGTGCTGTCGCGCATGGCAAAAGAATGTCGCAGCTGACCGCTGCGAGAAGGAGATCGAAGGACGGGCAGCCTCAGGCGTCACAACGCACAACGCGCCTTCCCTGATACTGCGTGCGACGAAGCCGTCTGCACAAGCCGCGTCGGCTGTGCGATGTCGCGAAATCCACATCAGCCGATCATTGGCGAACACTGGCCGAGACCATTCCCATGGAGGCTTCCGCGTCTTTCGCCGTCGCTTGGCGCTCCATGGGGAGGCCGTGGACTTGCGCTCCTTGATGCCGGCGATGGGGGAGGGCGGGGCGGCCAGCCGGTGAGCGCGAGCTCGCGGGTGGACGAAGCGTGATGGACATTGCGCGATTTAGTGGTGTGCGCGAGATGGGATAGCGCAAAAGGCGCAAATCCGCGCGTGAGGTGTGGACTGGAGACAGGCGCCAGATCGACCGGCAACTCACGAGAGAATACGAGGCCATCGATAGCTGAGAAACGGCGCGACCCGCTTGCCTACCGTGCGGGACGCTATATCGGCGTTGAGGCACATCAAACCGCGGTACACCGCATCAGGTAGTGTTTTGATGCTTGAGCTCGGGGACGTGCACCCCGGTTTCGTCTCCGCAGAAGCACGCTGCGGCCCCGGATACTCGATATCCAGCGCTGCGCCCGAGCCGCAACTTTGACGCATACGTTGCAACAGGATTTTTAGGAGCTTTCCTTGACCCAGACGTGCGCAGATTGGGATCCGAGATCGCAGGACGTGCTGAGTGATCAGCTGAAAGCCTACGACCGTATGCGTCATCGCTGCCCGGTGGCGTTCAGCGATTACATGCAGTGGTCGCTCTTCAGGCACGCGGAGGTGATGCGCGCGTTGCACGAGCACGAAACTTTCAGCAACGCGGTCTCCGCGCACGTGGCCGTGCCCAACGGCATGGATCCTCCCGAGCAAACGGCCTACCGCCGCATTATTGATCCATATTTCAACGCAGGGGCGATGGCTACATTCGAGCCGGTCTGTCGGCGCATCGCCGTGAATCTGGCCAAGCGGCTGCCTGTCCGGGGTGAAATGGAGCTAATGGGGGAGTTCGCGCAGGAATACGCATTGCAAACAACCTGCGCTTTCATGGGATGGCCTGCGGATCTGCACGAACCGTTGCGGCAATGGGTTGAGAAGAATCACGCCGCCACGCTCGCGCGCGATCGCCAGGCTATGGCGGCAGTGGCGGTCGAGTTCGACGGTCACATTCGCGAGCTGCTGAAGATTTTGCGTGCGTCCGGCGAACAGGCGCCCAATAACGTCACGACGCGCCTGCTTCAGGAGCGCGTTCAAGGGCGTGCACTGAGCGATGAAGAAATCGTAAGCATTGTGCGCAACTGGACCGTGGGGGAGCTGGCCACGATGGCGGCCTCGGTGGGCGTCATCGCCCATTTTCTCGCCGACCGTCCGCAAGTGCAGCGGCAACTGCGTGCGCAACCCTCCCTCTTACCGGCGGCGATCGACGAGATCTTGCGAATGGACGCGCCGCTCATCACCAATCGTCGCATCCTCACGCGCGCGACCGAGATCGGCGGACGGATGTTTCAGGCCGGCGAGCGCTTCACGATCATGTGGGCGTCCGCCAATCGCGACGAGGCGGTGTTCGGAAATCCGGATGAGTTTCGGCTCGATCGCGATCCTTCACTAAATCTCCTGTACGGGGCGGGCGTACACGTCTGTCCCGGCGCGCCGCTCGCCAGGCTGGAGCTGCGCATCGCGACTGAAGAGTTGCTCGCGCGCACGCTTCGGATTACACGGCCGCAGGACAAGAGCGCGGTGCGAGCGGTTTATCCAGCGGGCGGCTACTCCTCAGTGCCGTTGTGGATCGAAAGCGGGAGCGCGTTCGAGCGCGAGCCTGGTTAAGGCCGCCGCAGCCGGTTGGCGCCTCGTCTTATCTTCTCCCGCAGAGGGAGGAATGGGATGAGACGCATCGCGCAATGCGGTTTGGTTGCGCTAACAGCCGACGGCGGAAGCACTTCTCTTTAGGCTCG
>DATAFY010000473.1:0-2916 GCA_036257205.1 Steroidobacter sp.
TCGGGGAGGGTGTATCCGACTTTGCTCCTGGCGATCGGGTCATCCCGTATCTGATCCCCGACTGCGGAGCGTGCGCATTCTGCCGCTCCGGGCGCACGAATCTGTGCCTGCAGTTCGCAGCTCGCCGGCAACAGGGCAAGACGCCCTTCACGCTCGATGGGAAGCCCATTCATTCCTTCATGGGACTTGGCACATTCGCCGAGCGCACCGTCGTTGCGGCGGACATGCTCACGAAGGTCACGCCAGCCGCACGCGTTGATCACGCCTGCTGCATCGGGTGCGGCGTCACAACGGGGCTCGGCGCGGCGCTCATAACCGCAAGAGTCACAAAGGGTGCGTCTGTCGCTGTGTTTGGCGTGGGTGGTGTCGGGCTCAGTGTCGTGCAGGGCGCCAGGATCGCCGGTGCGAGCCGGATCATCGCGATCGACACGAATAGAGCAAGAGAGGGCATTGCCAGGAGGCTCGGTGCGACTGATTTCATCAATCCCAAGGACGTCGATGACGTGGTTGCACACGTCCAGAAGCTGACAGGGCTCGGTGCGGACTTCGCGTTCGAATGTGTCGGGGCGCCGGCGCTCGCACGCCAAGCTCTGGAAAGCACCAACCCGGCATGGGGATTGGGTGTCTGCGTGGGTGTGATGCCGGCGGGAGAGCAGTTGAGCACGCTGCCGTTCACGCTCATGAGCGGCCGTCGTTGGACGGGGTCACTCATGGGCGGCGCAAAGCGACATGACGTCGCCCGCTACGTCGATATGTACGTCGCTGGCGACTACACGCTCAACGAGCTGGTTACGCATCGGCTCGGGCAGCACGAGATCAATCGCGGTTTCGAGATGATGCGTAGCGGTGAGGCGGTTCGATCCGTCGTCCTGTACGGCGCCCACTGATTCGTATCGACCTTCCCGCGAGCGCCGGCGCTGGAATCGCGATCAACTTGTCGAGGATCAGGGAGGCGGAACGCTGGTCAGACTCGGCTCCCGGTGCCTCGGGTCGGCGGACTCGAGCATCGCATCAAGCATTGCCTGCGAATCAGATGCGATCGCTTCGCGATAGTCAGAGTGCGTGAAGACGTAAAAACGGTTGGCGAGAATTGCCTCCACGGCGACACGCGCGACCGCTGAGGCTGCCATACCCTGTGACAACGGAGAGGGCAGCGGACTGTCGGCCGCCGATGCGCGCAAGGCTTCTGGACGCGCATTGATCGCGTTGGCTCGCAGGTTCGTCGCGACCATGCCCGGGCACAGCACCGATACGCCGATGGAAGTCGTAGACAACTCCAGCTGCAACGTGCGAGCGAGATTGAGCAGGGCTGCCTTGCTGCTTGTGTAGGCCGCCTGAGTCGCGAACGGGTGAAGAGCGGTTATCGAAGACGTGAAGAGCACGTGCGCCTCGGCGCCGCGCGCCTTCATACCCGGTATGAACGTCTGGATGGCATGTACAGCGCCAATAACGTTCACTTCGTACACCCAGCGCCATGCATCGAGGCCGATCTCGTCAAGCGAGCCGGTGTAACCGACACCCGCATTGCTGCACAGGATGTCGACGCGACCAAACGCCTGCTCGGCGCTCCCGCGCGCCGCGCGCCAGCTCTCCGCGTCTGTCACGTCGAGATTCACTGCCAACGCGCGACCGCCGCTGTCGATATTATGGGCGACGCTGCGGGCGCGATCGAGGTCCAGGTCGGCGATCACGACGCTGGCGCCGCGTTCGACGAACTCGCAAGCGAGCGCCGCGCCGATGCCGCCCGCGCCGCCAGTGATGAAGGCGGTTCTATTCAAGAAACTCTGCATGGTTCGCTCCAGTCAGATGGTGCACTCGGCCGCTCTGGCGGCGCAGCGAGCCGCCAGCATCGCATCCTCATGAGACTTCTTCCTCGATGTGAGGTGCTTTCGGAAGCGACGTCTGGGCATCTGGTGCGCCGAAGCGAAGCGTCAGGAATGTGCGCCGTGCCGCTGAGGCGTCGCCGGAGCAGATCGCGCGAGCCAGAGCCTCGAATCCGGCGGTGCGCTCGTGCTCGCTCACGAGCTCGCGATCGAGCGAGCCGGCATATCCGTCGACCAGTATGCGCACCAACAAGGAAATGATGCGATTTCCGCAAGCCTGGGCGACGGCGTTGAAGAAAGCAGGTGGTGTCGCGCGTGCCAGGGCTTGAACGTCGCACGCGTCATTGTGTCGCTGCGCTGCGAGTCCAACTGCGGCCACGCCGATAGCAGCGAACGCTTCGTCGTAGCTGTGGCGGTAAACGTTCATGCGCGCAAACTGACGGCTGCAATTGCTTACGACCCTGTGTGGGCTCGGTGAACTTGTCTTGAGGCCGCTCTGTCGCCCAGTGCGCATCTCGACGACGCCAATCTGTTCCAAAGATCGCACGGCCTCGCGGAAGGCGGACCGACTGACGCGATACCGTTCCAGCAGTTCTGCCTCTGTCCCAAGATGCTCGCCGACAGGCCACCCGCGAGCCACGATGTCCGAGGCGATTTCCTGCATCAGCAATTCGGGCCGCTTGAAGCGTCGTGTGCTCGAGAACAGGTGCAGGGCGCGCAATCTTGCTGCCGCATTGTCAGCGCCGGGTGAGGCGCGCGCCGACTCGAGCAGCCGCGTTGTTGAATCGAGTACGGCAGCTTCGATCGCCAGCGCCGCGCCGACGTTCCCGGCAATTACTGATTCAATTTGCTCCCGACGCTTCAGGCGCACGGACCGCATGACGCTGTTAAGCTCCGCGTCGCCTAGGGTCGAGCGCAACACGGCGCTCATGCCCAACTGTCCCACGGCTCGCACAAAGGTCTTGAGAACCGGGCTGCGCGCGGTAGCCAACAGGGTCTCGTATTGTATGAACCCGGCCGGCAGTCCTTCCGTGTCTGACTCAAGGCTCTGTTCGGTACGCAGGCCCGCAATGTCGGACGGCGTCACACGCTC
>DATAFY010000477.1:0-2407 GCA_036257205.1 Steroidobacter sp.
GGGTGCAACTGCAACAAGTGATGTTGAACTTGATCGTCAATGCCATCCAGTCGATGAGTGGCGTTGAGGACGGCAACCGCGAATTACACATCAGCACCGTGAGTATCGAGCCGGAGGGCGTGTGCGTCGCGGTGCGGGATACCGGCCATGGGCTGCGCCCGGAGAGCCTGCCGCGTCTCTTTGAACCCTTCTACACGACGAAGCCCGACGGCATGGGCATGGGCCTCTCGATCTGCCGCTCGATTATCGAAGCCCATGGTGGACGGCTGCGGGCGACCAGGTGCGAGCCGCGCGGTGCTCTCTTTCAGTTTACGATCCCCGCTGACTGAGCCGCCATCCGTGATCGATGTCGCTTATTGGCACATCGCGTCAATTCGCGGCAACGCGGCGCTTCGGTCGCTTTCGGACCGAAGCGGACATCAGCCGAGCGACTCTGAACGATCGCGATTTATGAGTACACGCCCTGGTGTGTAGGTTTGCGGGCGATCAATGAAGTGAATGCGCAAAAGCTCTGGCTGTCCGGTCGGACTGCCATGTGCTGCCCTTGTGCCCAGGGTCGAGTGGAAAAGCATTGCGCAACGCGGGGTCACACGCCACCTTTTCTAGCGCATGCCAGATTTGAGACCCAACCTCATCCCCCTGCATGCTTGGCTGATCGAGGCCGGGACCGGCGATGTAGCGGCGGAAACGCTGTTCGACGGGTTCTGCGGGCGGTTGGCCGCAGCGGGCGTGCCGATCGCGCGAGGTTTTCTGTCCATCGCGGGGCTGCATCCGCTGCGGCGGGCGTATTCGCTCACGTGGAATGACGGGCGAATCGTCGAAGTCACCGATTTCGGCCATGCGACGATGGCTACGCCGGTATGGCAGACAAGTCCGTTCCGCCACATGCTTGAGACCAAGACGCGGCGATTGCACCGACGGCTGGTGGGCGACGACGCTGTGCTCGATTTCGACATACTACGCGAGTTCCGCGATGCAGGGATGAGTGAATGGCTGGCTCTCATGTACGGGTTCAGCTGGAGTACTGCGCAACCAGCAACAAATCCGTTCGGCGTCGTTTTATCGTGGACCACTTCCACCGCCGTCGGACGCGGTAATGGCTGGAGTGCTCTGGAACTGGCGGCGATCGAGGAGTTGTCTGGGACGCTGGCGCTGGCGATCAAGGGCAATACCGCACCTGCCGCAGCGCACGACTTGCTCGCGGCCTATCTCGGCGGCGATGCGGCCGACCGCGTCAGTGCCGGGCAAGTGCAGCGCGGCACCGTCAGCCGGATCGCTGCTGCCATTCTCTGTGCCGACGTGCGCGGCTTTACCAACTTCGCTGAGGAGACAGCGCCCGAGGAGGTAACCCGGCGTCTTAACGGCATCTTCGACTGTGTTGGTGATCCGGTGCGCGCGGCGGGCGGCGAAATCCTCAAGTTTCTAGGCGACGGCGTGCTGGTCGTGTTCCTGCCACCCGACGGCGCAAACGTGGCAAGCGTGACGCCCGCGGCGCTGGCGGCGGCGCGCGAGATACTGGCACGGGTCGAGGCGCTCAATGCCACTGAGACGGCAGCCGGCAATCCGGCACTCAGCTTGAACATCGCGCTGCACGCTGGCGAAGTCATGTACGGCAACATAGGCACCGCCGACCGCCTCGACTTCACGGTTATCGGCCCCGCTGTGAATGAGGCGGCGCGCCTCGAGGGATTATGCAAAGTGCTGGGGAAGCCAATCCTGATTTCCAAGTCGTTCGTGCAGGCCGCGCAGGGAGCGCGAGAGCTATTGTTGTCGATGGGTCGGCACCCGCTGCGGGGCGTGCGCGAAGCACAGGAAGTGTTCACCATTTACACTTGACGTTGCAGATAGTGCCGCAGGGCGTTCAGACCATGACCGCCCCGCCGGCGACGTCCGGGTAGTGCCGGCAATCCACGCTGCATCGTCACAAGCGAGATAGAGAGCTGGGTGCGAAAGGGCCGTTGAGCGTCTCGGTAACAGCTGGCGTATAGGAACAAGCCTATTGATGCGCCAAGATATTGAGTAGTCGGCCAAACGGATCCCTGACGAAGAATCGCTCAACGCCCCAAGGTTCCTGCACGGGCCCATAGACGATGGGAAGGCCGGAGCGGCGCACCCGCAGCAGGACTTCGTCGAAATTGTCGACTTCCACAGACAAGTCAGGGACCGGCGTCCCGGAGCCGCCTTCGGTTGCGACGCTAACCTGCGGATTCGTGCTCGCCGCAGCCGCAAACGTTACGATCCAGCCGAGATCCATGACGACATCCATGTCCAGTATCTCTGCGTAGAACGATTTTGCCTTGTCCAGCTGATCCGAAGCGATGTTTGGCACGATACGCTTGACAGCCATGAGCGCCTCCAGGTCTGCCCGACAAGAGTCGGCACATTCCGCGGGCATAGATTTGGTCCG
>DATAFY010000481.1:0-4701 GCA_036257205.1 Steroidobacter sp.
CGGTGCAACGGCGATGCGGCCGTCCGGCAATCGATCGAGGCGGCCGTCATGCGCTCATCGCCCTTGCCGCCGCCGCCCGACCCGCGCCTGTTCGAGCGCAATGTTGTGCTCGTATTTAGGCCGCTGGAATGAATCGAGCGGACAGTGCATGGGGCTAGCGGATGGCGGATGCGGATCGGCACAGCCGCTCAAGTTAATGGCCGACGTCTCATTGAGGTGTCTTGAATGAAGGTGGTTCGAACTTTGCTTCTCCTTGCGCTTGCGGTTCTGGGCGTCGCGCCCGCGCAGGCGCAGCTCGTGATCGAGATCACGCGCGGGCAGGAAAACGCCGTGCCGATTGCGATCGTGCCGTTCGGGTGGGAGTCGACGGGCGCTGCGCCGTTCGACATTGCAGGGGTAGTCGCGGCAGATCTTCAGCGCAGCGGTCGATTTGCGCCGCTCGATCGCAAGGACATGATCGACCATCCCACAAGCGGCGAGCAGATTCGCTTCCAGGACTGGCGTTATCTGAAGAGCGACTTCATCGCGGTCGGCAAACTGACCCCCGACGGCGCCGATCGCTACTCGGCGCAGTTCGAGCTGTACAACGCGCTCACGGGTCAGCGCCTGACCGGTCAGCGATTGACTGCGACGAACAATTCGCTGCGGGCGATCGCGCACCGCATCGCAGATCTCATCTTCGAGCAGCTGACCGGCGTTCGCGGGGCGTTCTCGACGCGCATCGCCTTCATCGCCGTGGAAGGACGACAACCGCCGAATCAACGCTACAGGCTCACCGTCGCAGACGCCGACGGAGAGAATCAGCAGGTGATCGCGACGTCCAGCGAGCCGCTCATGTCGCCTGCCTGGTCGCCGGACGGTCAGAGCATCGCGTACGTGTCCTTCGAGAGCAAAGCCTCCGCGATTTACGTCCAGACGCTTCGCACCGGTGAGCGTCGACGAGTGTCTGCCCGCGTGGGGATCAACGGCGCCCCGGCCTGGTCGCCCGACGGACGCATGCTGGCGCTTACGCTGTCGCGCAAGGACGGCGACGTCGACGTCTATACGCTCGATCTTGCCAGCCAGATGCTCACGCGCGTTACCTTTGACCCGGGGATTGACACCGAGCCGGCGTGGTCGCCGGATGGCCGCAAGCTTTATTTCATGTCGGATCGCGCGGGCGCGCCTCAGATCTACCAGATCGACGTGGATCAACCGCAACGCCCGATCCGGGTAACGTTCGAGGGCGGCTATAACGCGCGGCCGCGCGTGTCGCCGGATGGTAAGCAACTTGCCGTCGTTCACCTCGATCGGGGGGCGTTTCGCATCGCCGTCGTGGATTTAGCGTCCCGCGGCGTGCAGGTGCTGTCCCAGGGTCGGCAGGACGAAAGTCCAAGCTTCGCACCCAACGGCGCGACGCTGATTTACGCCACGCAGGATCGCGGCCGCGGCGTGCTCTCGACGGCGTCGATCGACGGTCGTGTTCAGCAACGCCTCGCTGCAACCACCGGCGATGTGCGCGAGCCGGTGTGGTCGCCCTTTCCGAGGTCGCGCTAAAGGTGCGAACGTGCATCCCACGTTCGGCGCCATCGCCGCGTACTTATGGCAGAATTTCGCGCTATTTTTATTAGTTTGTCGCCGGATCTGAGTTGCTTCGAGGAGACGTGAATGCGTGTACAGCAGATCGCACTGGTGGTACTGAGCGGCCTGGCGCTCGCCGGATGTCCGAAGAAGCCCCAAACGCTGCCCGATGCATCCAATCCGGAAGCTGTCGGCGCGCAGACCGGCGGCGCAACGCAAGCCGAGGCGAGCTCCGGCGGGCTAAGCGCGGAACAGGCTGCACTGCAGGAGGCGCAGCGGGCCGGCATGGTCGTTTATTTCGACTACGACCGGGCCGAGATCAAGCCTGAGTACGTGTCCATCATCAATGCGCATTCAAAATTCCTGAACGGCGTCCCTACGCGAAGCGTGCGGCTCGAGGGTCATTCGGACGAGCGCGGCTCTCGCGAATACAACATCGGCCTGGGCGAGCGTCGTGCGCAAGCGGTGCGCCGGGCATTGATGCTTCAGGGCGTAGGGGAGGCGCAAATCACGACGGTGAGCTACGGCGAGGAGCGCCCGGCGGTGCAGGGCGGCGATGAATCCGCGTACGCGAAGAACCGTCGCGTCGAACTCGTGTACGCGCGTTGAGCGGCGTAGGGCGGCTCCATGAGTTCATTTCGCTTCTTGCTCGTCCTCGGAATCTGCACGGGATTGACTGCGTGCGCCACCACACGGCCTGAAGAGGACCCGGTCGTTCAGAAGCTGACCGAGCTCGACGGTCGATTGCTCCGCATTGAGCGCGTGCTTGCGAATCAGAGTCTGCTCGATCTTTCGCAGCGAATCGAAGCGGCTCAGGCGGAATCGCGCACGCTGCGCGGACAGCTCGAGGAGTTGCAGCATTCGCTCAATCAGACGCAAAGTCAGCAGCGCGAACTCTATACGGACATGGATCGACGCCTGGGGGCCCTGGAGGGAGCAGGGGTTGCGGGCGCTTCCGCCGCTCGACCGAGCGGATTACCGGTGCCGCAGGGAGATGATCGTGCGAACTACCAGGCCGCATTCGATCTGTTGAAGGACGGCAAGTATGAGGATGCGATCAGCGGCTTCACGCAGTTTCTGGCGACGTTCCCGACTAGCGGGCTCGCCGACAACGCTCAGTACTGGCTTGGCGAGGCGCACTACGTGACCAAGCAGTACCCCGAAGCGCTGCGCGCTTTCCGCACCGTCCTGGAGAAATATCCTGACTCGCGCAAGACGCCCGATGCGCTGCTCAAGGTCGGATATTGCAACTATGAGCTGAAGAATTGGGCAGAGGCGCGCTCCGCGCTGAACCAGGTGGTGCAGCGTTTCGGCGACACGACGGCTGCGCGTCTTGCGAGTCAGCGGCTTGCGAAAATGGACGGTGAAGGTCGCTAGGAATGCGGCAGCAATGAGGTTAGCTTAGTCTGCAGCGGCGCGCAGGCGGTTTACGGCGCCGGCGCGCGCGCTCGCCAAAGGCGATGGACACTGAGTTCAAATCTGCTGGTTCGTCCGATTTGAGTCTGGGCGCGAGACTCAAGCTCACGGAAATCTTTCTGTCGATTCAGGGGGAGGCGGACAGCGTCGGTTGGCCGACCGTGTTCGTGCGTCTGACGGGTTGTCCGCTGCGGTGCCGGTATTGCGACACGCAGTATGCGTTCTACGGCGGGGAATGGCATTCGCTGCACGACGTGCTCGATCGCGTGCGGAGCTTCGGAGTACGCCATGTCTGTGTGACCGGCGGGGAGCCGCTTGCGCAGAAGCACTGCCTCGAGCTCCTGCGCCGGCTGTGCGATGCGGGCTACGCCGTGTCTCTCGAGACCAGCGGCGCGCTGGACGTCTCGCAAGTCGATCCGCGCGTGGTGCGCGTCGTGGACGTCAAGACGCCCGCGAGCGGGGAGGCCGCACGTAATCGGCTGGAGAACCTCGATGTCTTGCGACCTGAGGATCAAATCAAGTTCGTGCTGTGCGATCGCGCGGATTTCGAGTGGGCTCGCGATTTCGTGAGCGCACGCAAACTGCATGAACGCTGTACCGTGCTGTTCAGTCCCAGCTACGGTGAGCTGGAGGCTCGCGAGCTTGCGCAATGGATTCTGGATGAGCGGCTGCCCGTGCGTCTGCAGGTGCAGCTCCACAAATACCTTTGGGGCGATACGCCCGGGCGATGATCTATGACGGCTCGGGCAGTGATTCTTCTGTCGGGCGGGCTCGATTCCGCAACGACGCTGGCGATTGCGCGCAGCGAGGGATTCGAGTGCTACGCGCTCAGCATCGATTATGGTCAGCGCCATCGCGCTGAGCTCCAGGCGGCCGAGCGCATCGCGAAGGCGCTTCGCGCCGTCGAACACCGAACCCAGCGTGTGGATCTGGGGGGCATCGGCGGCTCAGCGCTCACGGACGCCCGCATCGCCGTGCCGGAAACCCCGCAAATAGGCATTCCGGCGACCTATGTGCCCGCACGCAATACCGTGATGTTGGCGTTTGCGCTGGGTTGGGCAGAGGTCCTCGGGGCCGCGCACATCTTCATTGGCGTGAATGCGATCGACTACTCCGGCTATCCCGACTGCCGGCCGGCGTTCATCAATGCGTTCGAGCGCGTCGCCAACCTCGCCACGAAGGCGGCCGTTGAGGGCCTCATGACGTTTCGGATCGCAGCGCCGCTGATCGATCTTACGAAGGCGCAGATTATTCAGCGGGGTGCGGGCCTGGGCGTCGATTTCGCGCTGACGGTCTCCTGCTATCAGGCGGACGAAGCGGGCCGCGCCTGCGGACGCTGCGATGCCTGCCGTTTGCGTCGGGAAGGTTTTGTCGCCGCCGGTGTCCCGGACCCGACGACATACATACGATGATCTGCTCGATGCGTTTCGGTATGATGCGCGCCCTTGCGGAGGCGCCTGGCTCAGGTCGTCGGTGATGAACCGGCAGCTGAGCAGATTGCCGGTCGCCGGCGGCACAGTTTTGGGTCGGTAGCTCAGTCGGTAGAGCACTGGACTTTTAATCCATTGGTCGTGGGTTCGATTCCCACCCGACCCACCATCCTTTCTGCTTTTTCTTCAGCAGCTTACGCGCGAGACCAGCGCGAAAGCTCACGTAGCTTTCACACGGCTGTCACACTTCCGCGCATCTTCGTGTAAGGTCGCGGGTAGTTGTGCGCCGCGGCAT
>DATAFY010000519.1:0-4593 GCA_036257205.1 Steroidobacter sp.
TCTCGGGGAACGGGATGTCGTCGATGAACTCGTCCTGCTCGATGCCCGGACGCTCAGCCTTCCAGCGGACGACGCGGCTCTCGCCGGCGTTGTAGCTGGCGAGCGCGTAGTACGAGCCGCCGAACTGTTCGATCAGGCGCGAGAAGTACAGCGTGCCTAATCGAAGGTTGATCTCGGGGTCGGTCAGCATCGGCGTGCTGAACCGGCGGATGCCGAGCGATCTTGCCAGCCGGCGTCCCGTGGATGGGATCACCTGCATCAGCCCCCAGGCATTCGCGGCCGATCTGGCCTTTGGATCAAAGGTGGACTCCTGGGCAATCAGCGCAGCCACGACGTATGGGTCCAGGTTCCTGGCTGCGGAGTGCTTGCGGATCGAGTCCCAATAGGTCAACGGATAGATCACCTGCAGGATCTCCACAGGCAGATCCTGACCTCCAGAGGTGAGGTGCTGCGGATACGCGCGACGCATCAGCGTGATCGCGCGCCGCAGCTCACCCTTCTGGTTGTAGGCCCAGGCGATCGTGGCATCGAGCGCGGGGGACGCCCCCGAGGTCCGCTGTGCGAAACGCAATTCGCTGATCGCATCGTCGAACAGCTCGTTTGATAGCAGCTGGCGGATGACTTCGATGTTCGCCGGTGGCTCCGCTCGAACGGTGGCAGCCGGTGCGCTCGCAGGAACGGTGCCCGACGTCAGGGTCGTCTTCACACCCTTGGGAAGGTGCAGCAGCGCAAGCCGGCCATAGTAAGAGCTGCCGTAGTCTGAGTACACGATACTCAGCCGCGACTCGGCTTGCGAGTCGACCCCGAGCTTGGCGTGGGCGCGAGCCGCCCAGTAGAGGAACGACGGTCGATAATCCGACCGCGGAAAACTTCTCGCCGCCGCTTCGAACGTGCGAACCGCGGCGGCATACTCGCCATTCTTGTAGCTCCACCACCCGTGTTTCCAAGCGGCGCGCTCCGCGCGCACGCTCGTCGGAAACTTCTCGTACAACTCGCGAAAGACATCGGCGGCGAGATCGTCGCGGTTCGTCAGGATGTAGTGCGTGCCGAGATTGTTCAGCGCCTCTTCCGACCACGAGCTGTCGGAAAACTCCGCGACGAGCGAGCGCGTCTGCGCGACGTAGTCGTCAGTGCGGCCGAGCTCGCGTGTCGCGCTGGCGTGAAAGAATCGCGCTTCGGCGCGTCGCGATGCCTGCTCAGTAAATGGGACCAGGCCGTCCAGCGCCGCCTTATGATGGCCAAGAAAGTAGTCGCACTCTGCGATTCGCAGCTCGACGAGCTCACGATCGTCACCGCTGGCGGCGCTTCGCATCTGCGAGTACGCGTCGCGCGCATCGTCGTAGCGGCGAGCGCCGAACAGAACCGCGGCGCGCCCCAGATCCGCCTTGAAGTCCTTGCGTTCGACGACATCCTGCAACGACATCAGCGCCGTCGCTGCTTCAGTCGATCCTTCGCTCAACGGGTACTCGTAGCGAACGCGAATGAATGCCGCCGCCGCTTTCCGCCGGTCGCCGGCATTGACGGCGGCCCGACCGAGCTTCAGCAGCACCTCATCCGTCGTCGTCGATTTCTCGGCGGCAAGCTCGTCATAAATGGCGGCCGCCGCAGCCGCGTCGCCGAGCGTCTCAGCGGCTTCTGCCTCACCAAGCGCCGCGCCAACGGACAGGTGGCCACCTACCTTGCGCGCGCGGATGCCGGCGAATGTCGCGCGTGCGTCGGACGCCTTTGCAAGCTTCAACTCCGACAGCCCACGATAGTAGGCAGCCCAATCCCGAAGCTCGCTCTTGGCGAGGCCAGGCGTACTGACCAGGGTCGCCGCGCGCGCGTAGTCGCCCGCGCCAAACGCCTCGACGCCATCGGCCAGCGATTGGTTCGCCACGCTGCGCCGGGGCTTTCGCTCGGCATCGCTCGGGACGAACCACATCTCTTCGACGCTGCCGGCCAGGGGAGCATGGACGGTCGGCGCGAGCTGATCGACCTGGATTGAACCCAGAGGCCTGGGAAGGATCAGGAGAAGACCGACAACAAGGGGTACAGGGCTCTTGATCAGTTTCATGCAGAGCTACCGAGCAGGGCCGGATCACCATCGGCGAGCGTCTGCACCAGTTCCTGCTGGAAATAGGACCCTCGCGCCGCCACCGTTGGCGAGACGCGCTCTTCGTACAGTTTGCGCGCGCGATCGATCTCGGGCCGCAGCCGATTCATCAGATCCCGCTTCTCACGACCCAGGCGCACCGCCGATTCGTTGTACAGCTTGATCTCGGACACCAGCAGCTTCGCGTACCGCCGCGCGCCGCTGTCTTCGGACGGCATCCCCTGCGGCGAATCCGGCACGAACGTCGCCGTCGCCGTGGCGTTCGCCCTTTCGATCCTTGCGGCCTGCGCGCTGCGTACCGCGGTCAGGTGCGCAAGGCAGACCGATGCGTGCTGACCGAGCACCTGAATCTCTTCGGGCCACGACGATGGCGCCAGCGATTCCGCGGAGTCGCCGTCGTCGGCGTACAGCACAGCCACGGTTCGACCACCGACGAGGATCGGAACCGCGACGCCGGCGCGGTCCTGCGCAAGCGACGCAAACGCGGGAGCGGACTCCGACGTCGCCGACACCGTCTGGCGGCTGGTGACCGCCTCCCCCAGCACACCGCTCTCTTCAATCGCCAGCGAAGCCGGCAGAGCAGTGTCGCCGAATCCGGACGACTTCCAGCCCTGCAGCGTGTTGGCGTTGATGACGAACAGCGCAGCGCGCGGAGCGGCAGCTCCGGCGCCGGCGAGCAGCGCGGCGAGCGCTTCCGACAGCGACCGGGCGAGCGTAATCGCGCGCGTTGAGTTCAGCAGACGCTCGAGCACGGCGAGTTGCGACTGGCGTTCCGCCGCCCGTGCTTCGGTGACGTCCGCCGCTGGCAACGGCTCATGGCCGAGCAGCGGTGCCGCGCGCGCGGTTGCTTCGCGTTCTGCCGCCAGGGCGTCGAGGGCGTCGCGCGCCCGCGCAACGGCCTCGTGTTCGCTGGTGATCGCCAGGCGTTCCGTCGCCAGCGCCTTCTGCGCGGCGGCCATCGACTGTCGTTCCGCGGCCAGCGACACCTGCGCGCGACCCAGCGCGTCGGTCAAATCGCTGGTGCGCTTGCGCTCGGTCTCGAGCGTGGTGTCGAACTGGTGACGCTGTGAACGGATTTGATCTTCGAGTTCCCGCACGCGCTGGCCTTCGACCTGCTGAAAACTTTCGAACGCCGCCTTCACAGTGGTCAGCTCCTCGCGGAGCGCTTTCCCTTCGTTCTCGAGCTCGGTCACGCGGCCGCGTTCAGCCGTAAGCGTCTCCTGCGATGCGGCAAGCTTCGCCTCGACGTCGGCGACGATGCGGCGATGCTCCTCGCGAGTGGCCGCCTCGCGGCGCTGCTGCTCCCTCTTCTCCGCCTCGGCACGTTGCTGGCGCTCCTGCTCCGCTGCGGCCGCGCGCCGCAGCTCGGTCTGCAGCGCTTCGAGCCGCTGCCGCGCCTCGGCTTCCTTCGCTTCGTGCTCCTGACGCTCTTCGCTGAAAACGGCTTCGCGACTCTCCCGTTCTTCTCTGAAGCTGGCTTCGAGCTCCTGCCGTTCTTGCTGAAACGCGTCTTCGCGTTCGCGGCGCTCGGCCAGAACCGCCGCTTCGCGTTCGCGCCGGGCTTCCTCTATGAGAGCGTCGCGCTGTTCGCGCTCCGCTTCTATGATCGCGTCGCGCTGTTCGCGTTCCGCTTGGATGTCGGCCTGGTGCTTCTGCCGCTCTTCCTGAATCGCCGCTTCGCGGCGCTGCCGCTCCGCGAGAAGCTCGGCGAGTTCGCGACGGTAGTGTTGCTCGCGTTCCGTCTCGCGCCGCTGGCGTTCGGCCGCTTCGGCGACGCGCCGCTGCTCGGCAACGTCGGCGCGGTCGCGCCACTGGAGGAATTCGGCTTCGACTTCTTCTCGCCGCGTCCGTTCACCGGCCACTTCGGCGCGAATGCGTGCGGCGAGCTCTTCGCTCTCGGCCTGAAGCCGAGCGGACTCGGCTTGCAGACGCGTGTCGGCCTCAGCGGCGGCGGCAGCCAGCTCTGACTTGAGCCGGCCAGCCCACTCGTTCTGAGCGGATTCGAGGCGTGCCGACCATCGGCGGTCGGCGTCCTGTTCAGCGCCCGCGCGGGCTTGCTTGATCGCTTCGGCCTGCTGTTCACCCAGCGCGGCGATGTGCGAGTCGAGCTCGGCCTGAAGCTTCACGCGGATGGCATCTAGCGTGTCGCGAAGCTGGTCCTGGATCATTACTGGCGATTATCCGGATGCCCAGTCATCAAGTCAAGCCGTGGCAGAACCCGTAAACCCAAGCCCGACAAAGGTTTGACCTTAAGCACCCGGCGGGTTAAAATGATAGGTCGACCCGTACGTGATGCTTGCCTGTTACTGGTATCGACCGCCGGTGAGAGGCGCTGCAGATCGGCGGGGAAACACCAGAGGGGGCGACCTAGATTCGACGGAGATATGGTTTCGCAGGATGCGTGCCGAGGACCATCACCCTCGTTAATCAGATGGAAACAACCATAACTGCGGACACGCAGCTCGCTCTCGCAGCCTAAAACCCTGTGAGCGTCCACC
>DATAFY010000565.1:0-5401 GCA_036257205.1 Steroidobacter sp.
CTGATAATAGAAAGTGTTGAAGTCGTTGTACTTGCCCAACCCGTAGTTCGGCGCCTCACGATCAAGCCGTGCGAGCGTTCCGGCGAGAATCGACAATTGTTCGCCCGCATCATTGCCGACGACCCGGATTTCGCGGCCAACCTGCGCGCCCTGCGGATAGAGTTTGAGTTCGGCGGGCTTGATGAAGCGCAGCTTAGAAGGATCGTATCGATAGAAGCCGAAATCGTGAATCGGATCCCGATAAACCGGGTACAGGGTCACTTCCTCACGATTGAGAAACACAGCCTGCGCCGTCACGGGCCCCGGCGTGACCACGTGCCGGTTCGTAAGGATAAGGCCGCGCTGAGCGTCCACGACGAAGCCTGTCGCCTGACTCGACATGTTCCACTCGGTGTCAAAGGCGCGGGCCAGATCCACCTGGATCGTCACCACGCCGGTCGCGACGCGCTCGAGCGTGCGCGTCCAACGCGAATCTTCCGGCATCGGAGCCGAAAGGACGGGCTGAGGGATCTCCTCAGCGAAGATCGGCGCAGCGGCGAGAATCAGCCCGAGGACGCGAAGGGTTTTGTGCATGAGCCGAAGACCGGATGAACGAACATTGGGCTTCCGCACCACGAGCTCGAACCGGACATCCGGCGCGAGCCGCAGGACGCGAGTGTGGACAGCGGACGTAAGAGCCGCACAGCGGCCGGGCGTTCCGCGCTCATTCATCCGAACAGCAGCAAGCCCCAGACCGCGACCAGCACGGCGAAGGATAGCAGTACGGCGGTCGAACCCACGTCCTTGGCAAGTCCTGACAATTGGTGGCGCTCCAGACCGATGCGGTCGACCACGGCTTCGATCGCGGTGTTGACGAGTTCCACGATGAGCACGAGCAGCACCGAGCTGATCAGCAGCGCCTTCTCGACCGGGGTTTGGCCAAGCCAGGCGCCGAGCGGCAGCAGCACGGCGGCGACAGCTGTTTCCTGGCGGAACGCGGCCTCCGCGCGAAACGCGCCTTTGAAGCCCTGCCACGAATTGGCGAACGCCAGCCATAGGCGTCGGACGCCTGAAGGCTTCGGCCGCACCATTGCAATCTCCCTCGCAGAGCGCGGCGCGCCGGGCTGGCGGACCTAATCCCGCCGCCAGCCGGCGTGCGTCTTCACTCCGGCTTGTAAACCAGATCGAGCTGCTTGGCGGCTCGCACATCGTCGAGGCGCCGCACCGGGAGCGTATAGGGCGCCCCCTTTACCTTCGCGGCGTCCTGCTCGGCTTCGCTCTGAATTGCAATCAGCGCGTCAACAAACGCATCGAGGTCTTCCTTTGCTTCCGTCTCTGTGGGTTCGATTAGGAGGCACTCCGGAACCAGCAATGGGAAGTACGTCGTCGGCGCGTGGAAGCCGAAGTCAAGCAGCCGTTTGGCGAAGTCCATCGCGTTTACGCCGAGTTCTTTCGCCTGGCGCTTGAGCGTGATGATGAACTCATGGCTGGCGCGGCGATCGGGATACGCCGCCTCAAATCCGGCGCCCTTGAGTCGGGCGAGCAGATAATTGGCGTTCAGCGCCGCATGCTCTGCGACGCGCTGCATGCCCTGGCGGCCCAGCATTCGCATGTAAACGTACGCGCGAAGCAGCACGCCGGCGTTGCCCATGAAAGCCGAGAGCCGACCGATCGTTTGCGGAATGTCGCGCTCATCGAGCCACCGATACCGATCCCCTTCCTTGCCGACGACCGGGATGGGCATGAACGGCAGCAGACGCTGGTTCACCCCCACGGCCCCGGAGCCGGGCCCGCCGCCTCCGTGCGGGGTGGAGAACGTTTTGTGCAGATTCATGTGAATGACGTCGAAGCCCATGTCGCCCGGACGCACCTTGCCGAGGATGGCGTTCAGATTGGCGCCGTCGTAATAGAGCAGGCCGCCCGCTTCGTGCACTAGCACGGCCACCTCCTGGATGCGCCGATCGAACACACCCAGCGTCGAGGGGTTTGTGAGCATGATGCCGGCCGTCTTCGGTCCGAGCGCGCGTTTCAGCGCCTCCAGATCGATGTCGCCGTCAGGCAGCGATGGGATTTCCACGACGGTGCAGCCGCACATCGTCGCCGTGGCCGGATTCGTCCCATGCGCCGCGTCAGGCACGATGATTTCCGTGCGCTCCACAGCTCCGCGCGCTCGATGGTAGGCGCGGATCATGGCCACACCGGCGAATTCCCCCTGAGCGCCGGCCATGGGCGTGAGCGACACGCCTTTCATGCCGGTCACTTCCCTGAGCATCTCCTGCAGTTCGTACATGCAGGCCAAGAAGCCCTGGCTCGCCGATTCGGGAGCGAGCGGGTGTCGCCCAAGAAACTCAGGCAGCATCGCGAGCTGATTACACGCGCGGGGGTTGTACTTCATCGTGCACGACCCGAGCGGATAGAAGTGCGTATCGATGGAAAAATTGAGCTGTGACAGTCGGGTGAAGTGGCGCACCGCCTGCAGCTCCGAGACCTCGGGCAAGGCTGCGGGCCGCTTGCGGCGCAATTTTTCCGGAACGTCCGCCTGAGCCGTGAGCGGATACTGGCCCGCGGCGCTGCGACCTGGACGCGAATGCGTAAATATCAAAGGTTCGTGCATGGGATAGCCGGTTGTCAGCAGGTTGACGGTTTACTGCGAGCGTTTGTGTGGGTAATTCACGCCGGCCGCCTACTTCATGATCTCCGCAAGAGCCCGCGCGTATGCATCGATGTCCGCCTGCGTGCGCATCTCGGTCGCGCAGACGAGCAATGCATTTCCGAGCTCGGGATAGTGCTTTGACAAGGAGCAACCGCCGATGATGTTGCGGCGGGCCAGCGCCTCGAGCACCTCCCCGACGTCGCGATCGAGCCGCAGTACGGCTTCGTGGAACCGCGGTCCGCCGAACGCGAGCTGCACGCCCTTGATTCTCGTGAGCGCATCGACCAGAGCGCGCGTCTGGGTTTGCGAGGCCGCAGCCACCTTTTCCAGTCCTGCGGCCCCCAGGAGCGACATGTAAATGGTCGCCGCGGTCACCAGCAGGCCCTGATTGGTGCAGATGTTGGAGGTGGCCTTGCTGCGGCGAATGTGCTGTTCGCGAGCCTGCAGCGTGAGCGTAAATCCTGGCTTGCCCTCGAGATCGACCGTGCGACCGATGATGCGGCCCGGCATCTGACGCACGTGCTCCATGCGTGTCGCCATGAAGCCGAAGTAGGGGCCTCCGGAGGACAATGGGACCCCGAGCGGCTGGCCATCGCCGACGACGATATCCGCGCCTTTTGCTCCCCATTCGCTGGGGGGTTTTAAGATCGCGAGCGACAGTGGATTCACGACAGCGATCACGAGCGCGCCTGCTGCATGCGCACGGTCCGTGATCGCATCAACGTCTTCCAGCAACCCGAAGAAGTTCGGCTGCTGGATCACGACCGCCGTGATGTCCTCGCCATGATGTTCATGGAGCGCTCCGGATTGCGTCAGGCCCGACGCCCTTTCATACGGCAGCACGTCGAATCTGAGGTTCTGACCTTCCGTGATGGCGCGCGCCACCTCGAGGTACGTAGGATTGAGCGTCGCCGGCGCAAGAATGCGCGCCGACTTCGACTTGCGGTGCGCGCGCACGGCCATTAGGCAGGCTTCGGCGAGCGCCGAGGCGCCGTCATACAAGGACGCGTTCGAGACCTGCATCCCCGTCAGGCTCGCCATCATGGTCTGGTACTCGTACAACAGCTGCAGCGTGCCCTGACTCGCCTCGGCCTGATAAGGCGTGTACGCAGTGTAGAACTCACCGCGCGTTACGATCGCCCAGACGGCGGCGGGTATGTGGTGCTCGTAGGCGCCTGCGCCCAGAAAGTTGAGCGGCCGGCCGTCGAGCTGCGCGCGCTGCGTCATCCACCGGGCCACGTCCATTTCGCTCAGCGCGTCGGGAATGCCCGCGAGCGCCCTCGTCCGCAGGCGCGCCGGGATTTCGTCGAACAGCGCATCAATGCTTGGCGCGCCGATCGCGGCCAGCATTTCGCGCACGTCGTTCTCGGTATGTGGAATGAAAGGCATGGTTCAGTGTCCGGCAGCCTCGACGACTTTGCCGTAGCTCGCGGCGTCCAGCAGTTGGTTCAGTTCGGCAGGGTTGCTCGGCTTAACCTTGAACAACCAGCCCTCGCCGTACGGATCGCTGTTGACGAGCTCCGGCGAGCCGCTGAGCGCCGTGTTCGCCGCGACGACTTCGCCGGACACCGGGCTGTACACATCAGAGGCGGCTTTCACCGATTCGACCACCGCCGCCGCGACGCCCTTCTGCACCTGGCGGCCTACGTCCGGCGCCTCAACGAAAACCAGATCGCCGAGCGCGCCCTGCGCGTGGTCCGAGATCCCGACGGTCACCAGGCCGTCGCCGTCAAGACGCGCCCATTCGTGGGAGTCCAGATACTTGAGATTGGCCGGAATCGAGCTCATGAGAGTAGCTCCTTAGAATTGGAAATTGGCGGATGTGGTCAGAGTGCGATGCAGGCTTTGCCGTTGCGCACGAAGGGATATTTGACGACGCGGGCGGGCAGCAACTTGCCGCGAATCTCGACATCGACGCGCTCGCCGGCGACCGCAGGCACGCGGGCCATTGCAATCGAACGCTCGAGCGTCGGTGAGAACGTGCCGCTGGTGATTTCGCCCTCGCCGACGCCGGCGACGACGACTTTCTGGTGGCTGCGCAGCACGCCGCGCTCTTCGAGCACCAATCCGACCATCTTGCGAGGAACGCCGGCCTTGCGCTGCGCTTCGAGCGCCGCGCGGCCAATGAAGTCACGATCCGCCGGATCGAAAGCGATCGTCCACGCAAGACCCGATTCGAGCGGGGACTGGGTCTCATCCATGTCATTGCCGTACAGGTTCATGCCGGCTTCGAGCCGCAGCGTGTCGCGGGCGCCAAGCCCGCACTGTGCGACCCCCGCCTCGCGCAGGGCGCGCCAGAACGCGGGCGCTTCGGAAGCGGGCAGCATGATTTCCCAGCCGTCCTCCCCGGTGTAGCCCGTCCGTGAGATGAACCAGGGATCGAAATCGCGCCCGAAGAACGTTGCGAGTTCGAGAGCGGCGGCGCCTTTCTCGCCGATGAGCGTTGCGGCTTTGGATCGCGCGTTGGGACCCTGCACTGCGATCATCGCCAGATCGGTCCGCGGACGGATATCGACTCCGAACGCGCCGGCATGGCGCTTGAGCCAGTTCACGTCTTTGTCCCGCGTCCCCGCGTTCACGACGACTCGGAACCAATCCTCGCGCAGGTAGTAGGCGATCAGGTCGTCGACTACGCCGCCTTGCTCATTCAGCATGCAGCTGTAGAGCGCCTTGCCGGGCGCCTTCAATTTGGCGACGTCGTTCGCCAACAGGAGCCGCAGATAATCACGCGCACGGGCGCCCATCACATCCGCGATGAGCATGTGCGAA
>DATAFY010000589.1:0-19116 GCA_036257205.1 Steroidobacter sp.
AAGCGTGGGCAGAGTCTTCCGGCGAGTGCGCCCGGTTTCCGTCGTCAGAGGTGTTGCGTGGCTAGAGATTACGATCCGGTCCAGGGACAGTGGTACGAGGATCTCGAAGAGAACGAGATCTTCAAGGTGCTGTCGGTCGACCCGGACGAAGAAATCATCGAGGTCCAGTACGAGAACGGGGACATCGAGGAAATCGATCTCGACACTTGGCATGAGCTCGATCTTGAGCGCGCCGAGGAGCCCGAAGGCTGGGCGAGCGACGAAGAAGAAGATGAAGAAGAAGATGAAGATGAAGATGAAGACGAGGACTTCGACGACGACTGGGACGAAGACGAAGACGAAGACGATTGGGATGAGGACGACGAAGACGACCTCGACGACGATTACGGCGATCGAGAGTGAGCTCGCCGACGCTTGAATCCGCCCCTGGCGATCCTCATATGATCGCCCAGTCCGTTGACCTGACCGGGGCTCTTCAATGAAAAGAATCTTTTTGCTGGTCGCCACGAACGTGGCGATCCTCCTCGTGCTAAGCATCAGTCTGCGGCTGCTCGGCGTTGACCGCATTCTCGATCAACAAGGCGCAGGCATCGATCTCAACGCGCTGTTGATCTTCTCGGCGGTGATGGGCTTTGCAGGCTCGCTCATATCGCTCCTGCTGTCCAAATTCATGGCCAAACGCCTGATGGGCGTTCGGTTGATCGAACAGCCGCGCACTGCGGCCGAAAGCTGGCTGGTCGAGACGGTGCGGCGGCACGCGCAGGCGGCGGGGATCGGCATGCCTGAAGTCGGCGTATTCGACTCGCCGGACTTGAACGCGTTCGCGACAGGAGCGCGCCGCGACAGCGCTCTCGTTGCGGTGAGCACAGGCCTGTTGCATGGGATGTCGCAGTCCCAGGCAGACGCGGTGCTCGCACATGAAGTCAGCCACATCGCGAACGGCGATATGGTCACGCTCACGCTCATCCAGGGCGTCGTGAACACGTTCGTGATCTTCCTTTCGCGCGTCATCGGTTACACGATCGATCGCGTCGTGTTCAGGACCGAACGCGGTCATGGCCCGGCGTTCTTGATCACAGTGATCATTGCGCAGGTCGTGCTCGGCATTCTCGCGAGCATGGTCGTGATGTGGTTTTCGCGACAGCGCGAATTCCGGGCGGATGCGGGCGGCGCACATCTTGCGGGCCGTGAGTCCATGATCAGCGCCCTGGAAAGGCTGAGGCAACGCCATGCTGCCCCCCTACCGGATCAAATGGCGGCATTCGGCGTGACCGGCACGCTTGGACATGGTCTGAAAAGGCTGTTCATGACTCACCCGCCGCTCGACGAGCGGATCGCGGCGCTCCGCAACGCCGCCTGAGATATTCCATGCTCGCCGATGACGACGACGTCCGGCGAGCGACGCGGGCGAGGCGGGCGGTTCGCATAGAGCAGCGGACTTCGGCTCGACCTGCGTCTCGCCGACAATCCTGCGCTGCCGCATGCCATCATGCCATTGCCGATGCGATCATCCCCGTTTCTTGGTTTTCGATCCCGACGACCAGGACGCAATTGCAGTCGCTGATGGACCAGACTGGCGGCTGGTCGCTCGATTCAGGTGAATCAAGATGAAGCCCTCGACAGAGGTCCTGGAGCGGCTGCGCGCGGTCGTCGGCCCAAGCGGCTATTTCGATCAGCCGCAGGACATCGAACCATTCACGACCGATCACCGCAAGCTTTATCGCGGCTCGACGCCATTGGTGCTGCGGCCCGATAGCACCGGGCAGGTTTCTGAGATTCTGCGGGTGTGCAACGAAGCCCGAATAGGCGTAGTGCCGGTCGGGGGCAACACGAGTTACTGCGGAGGAACGGCGCCAAGCGAGGACGGCTCGCAAATCGTTTTGTCCATGGCGCGCATGCGGCGCATCCGCCGCGTGGACGCGATGAATTTCACATTGATCGCCGAAGCGGGCTGCGTGCTCGCGGACGTGCAGGCCGCCGCGGCCTCCTTCGATCTGCTGTTTCCAATGAGTCTCGGATCCGAAGGGTCATGCCAGCTAGGCGGGAATCTGTCGACGAACGCCGGCGGCACTGCGGTGTTGCGATACGGCATGATGCGCGAGCTTGTACTCGGCCTCGAAGTTGTCTTGCCCGACGGGCGCGTCCTCGATGCGCTCAGCCCGTTGCGCAAGGACAATACGGGGTATGACTTGCACGACCTCTTCATCGGCGCCGAAGGCACCCTCGGGGTGATCACCGCAGCTTCGTGCAAACTATTTTCACGCCCGGCGACCCTTCTCACCGCCTTCATCGCCACGTCCACGCCTGCGGCGGCCGTAGCTCTGCTGCGGCGGCTGCGTGCTTTCACGGGCGACGCCGTCAACACGTTCGAACTCATTCCCCGCATGGCCCTGGACTTGGTGCTGCGCCACATCGAGGGCGCTCACGATCCGCTCGATGGGCGGCACGAATGGTACGTCCTGCTCGAAATCGGTATGGGGCGCAGCGATGCAAGTCTGCGCGATTTGCTCGAGTCTGAACTGGCCGCTGCCATGGAGGCTGGTGAAATCCAGGACGCGGCGATCGCCGCCAGTGAGTCGCAACGAGAGGCGTTCTGGAGGCTGCGCGAGCTCATCCCCGAGGCGCAAAGGCGCGAAGGGGCGGGGATCAAGCACGACGTGTCAGTGACCACCAGTGAACTGCCGCGCTTCATTTCGGAAGCCTCCGCCCTGGTTGCTAAGATCGCGCCTGAAGGACGGATCGTCTCGTACGGACATCTCGGCGACGGCAATCTGCACTTCAACGTGAATGCGCCCGCTGGCGATGCCAGCGGTCCTTTCATGCGCAAGGCGCCGCAAATTCACCGCGCCGTACATGATTTAGTCGCCGCCTACGGCGGAAGCTTCAGCGCAGAACACGGGATCGGGCGGCTGAAGCGTGAAGAACTCTTGCGCTACAAGCAGCCGGTCGCGATCGATCTCATGCGCACCATAAAGCGCGCGCTGGATCCAAACGGCATCATGAATCCTGGCAAGATGCTGTGAGCGGGCGCATGGAACCGATCTGCCAACCGAATCGTTTTTGCCGCTCTCATCAGGGGAGGTCCGAGAAGTGAGCGCGCTGGGAACGGCAATAGCGGCCGCACTCAGCACTGCAGTGTGGAGCAGCACCGCGGTCGGACAGAACGTCACGGAACGCGTACTGGATGAGGATGGCCGTCCACAGGTAGTGAAACAGCAGTGGAGTCACGTCGGCTTGCTGCGCGCGCGTGATCTCAGCGCGTTCGGCTTGTTGCGCCTCGATATGCTGCCCGCACATACCGCCGACGCCGAGGTCGGCGCATGGACGTTCGGAGCGCAATACAGCTACCAGAATACATTCATTCTGAGCGACAACGTCCGCGGTCATCTGCAAGCCAGGAACGTCGGCGAACGCACGCCGCTCACATCGCAGGACGCGGCGGCCATTTTGGCGTTGCCTGACGACGCCTATTTCGTGGACGCGGAAATCGGACTGGCGGACCTGATCGTGCAGCATCGCGTGAGCAGGTACTGGAGCTTTTACATTACGATCCCCTACATCAACTACGGCGAGGGGGCGCTGGACGGAGTAGTCGAGCATGTGCACGACGCGATTGGTGTGAGCCAGCAAGGCCGAGACCTCGTCGCGCGCGATCGCTTCGCGATCGTCTATCGCATAGGTGAAGCGAGATTCGCAGAACTTGATCCCGCGGTACGCGGCTTCGGCGATCCGGTCGCTGGCGTACGCTATTCGTTCCCGGAGCCTCGCTTCGGGTGGGATGTGGTCGCCGAACTCGCGGTAAAGGTCCCAACCGACGGGCGGCGGTTTCTGCTCTCCACAGGCAAGCAGGACGTGGGCGGCCAACTGACGCTGCAGCGGCGTCTAGGTCCAACCGGACGTCAGGCGATGTACCTGGCAGGCAGCCTAGTGCGCTACGCTGGAGCGGGTGACGCCCCCGAAAACGAATCACAAACGATCCCGACGCTGATCGCCGGATACAGCTTCGGCCTCACTCCACGCACCAGCGTCATACTGCAGGGATACGCGAGCCGGAGCGTCGTGCAGCACTCGACCGCCGATGAACTCACGGACAACAAGTACCAATTGAGCCTGGGCGTGCAATCGCGCGGCGAGAACATGCTGTGGAGCTGCGCCTTCACGGAAAATATCGTCAATTTCAACAACACGCCCGATATAGCTCTGCAGGTCGGTGTGGCTTACATGCCCAAGGCTAAGTAGGCGCGCTTGTTTGCGCGTTCTGCGTTGTCCGCTTGTTGAGATGCGTCCTCCCGAACCGCTGTTCAGTCGTCAATCGGGCGTCGGGAAATCGCAAAATAGCGAGGGCCTGAGCGTTCGGTCCCGCATCGATTTCGTCTTCCGGACGATTCATCGCAGTCGGGCCAAGGACGGTGGCTGCGGCGCGCGCCTAGATAGCGCCTCGCCTGATCGCGAAACCCGCGGCCGCGTTCAAAGTCCTTTTCGCTCATAGATGAGCGGCGGCTACTCGCCTGCTCCGCTCGACTCGAAACGCGCGATGTAGAGCGTCCCGTGATGATCTATCGTGATTGGCGGTGCGGTTTTTTGTAGACAGCAATGCGTCCATGCGAGGCAACGACCGGAGTCCCAAGGGCGGTGCGCTTCAGCGCCCTCGTCGTTTTGCAGAGCACGCGGTCGCCGCGCTCTGCCGGACCCTTCAGGACCCTCGAGATCCCATAACGAGCAGCCACTCAATGCTGGCGGGCGTGGGCGCGGCTGGTGGCGCGTAGCGGAACGAGGCTGCCCATGCCGCCAGGGCCTCGCGTACGCAAGTCGGCGCATCCGGAGGCGCTATATCGGTGGTGCGACCTTGCGCGTCGACAGTGAAGGCGAGGATGTAGCTGCCCGGCGCACTGCAGTCCGGCGCAATCTCCAGGCGTTCAGATTCAAGCAATTCCAACGCGGATCGGGGCGGCGTCTGGTGCGGTGGAAGCGAACCGCAGCCGACCATTCCCCCGACCGTCATAGGCAAAATGAGGACAGGCCAGGAAAGAACGCGAAAAAGGCCGGACCGACGTTTCACGCGACCATCTTACTGTTGGCACGCCGTAAAAACGAACACTCCGGCCCAAATCGCGGCAGCGCTCTTTCCTCGTTTCAGCGATTACCCGCCGCCTTGCGCTCCTCACCCTGCGCTTCGTCCTCTGACGCAACCCCCAGCCGCTTGTGCATGACAGGGCTCGTCGTCGTGTATTGCAGGTGCACTTTCTTGCCCGGCTCCAGATACTCTTTGATGGCGAACGCCGCGAGCGCGGCTTCATGGAAGCCAGAGAGAATCAGCTTCTTTTTGCCAGGATATGTGTTGATGTCGCCCACCGCGTATACGCCGGGCATGCTCGTCTGGAATTTCTCGGTATCCACAGCGAGCTGCTTCTTGTGGATTTCGAGTCCCCAGTTGGCGATCGGACCCAGCTTCGGACTCAGGCCGAAGAAGACGAGCAGCTGATCTGCATCGACTCGCCGCACCACGCCGTCGCCGCCGAGTACGCTGACAGACTTCAGCGCCCCTTCCGCGGCGTTCACTTCTTTCACCTGCCCAATCAGGACGTCTGCTCGGTGTTCATCGCGCAGCGCGTACAACTTCTGGACGGATGCCGGTGCGCCCCTGAATTCGGGACGACGATGCACCAGCACGACGCTGCGCGCATGGTCTGCGAGCGCGAGCGCCCAATCGAGCGCGGAATCCCCGCCGCCGAGGATGACCACGTCCTGTTCCGCGAAGGCGCGCGGATCCTTGACCCTGTAGTGCAGATACTTGCCCTCGAGCTCGGCGGCGCCCGGCGCGTCGAGCTTGCGCGCCTGAAAGGAACCCACGCCCCCAGCGATCACCACGGCGCCCGCATCGAACCCGGTCGCAGCGCTGGTGACCACCCGGAAGCGGCCGTTGTCCTGGCGCTCCACTTGGGTTACTTCCTGCCCCAGATGGAATCCTGCGCCGAAAGGCTTGATCTGCTCGAGCAGCTGATCGGTTAGTTCCTGACCGGTGCACATCGGCACCGCTGGAATGTCGTAGATCGGCTTGTCCGGATACAGCTCTACACACTGTCCACCCGCCGCCTTCAGCGAATCGACCACATGCGCCTTGAGGCCCAGCAGACCGAGTTCGAACACCTGAAACAGGCCGCACGGACCTGCGCCGACAATCACTACGTCGGTGTGAATGGGCGGGCGCCGAAACTCAAGCGCTGAGTCGGTGCTGATAGCCGTCGATGACACGGGAAGTCTCCGTCCGAGGAACTGATGGATTGATGATTTGCGATTGCGAGGGCGCAAGCCCCGCGGCTTCGAGCAGGCCCTTTTCAGCCAGCCACTTGCGGTTAAAGAGCCGCGATTGGTACTTCGCGCCGTTATCGCACAGGATCGTCGCGATTGTGTGACCGGGTCCGAGGCGCTTCGCAACCTGCACAGCGGCGGCGATGTTCACGCCGCTCGTACTGCCGAGGAACAGACCCTCTTCACGCAACAGCCTATAGACCGTGCGTACGCATTCGACGTCCGTGACATGCACGGCGTCGTCTAGCGATACGCCGTCGAGATTGGCCGTCACACGGGCGATGCCGATGCCTTCGGTAATCGAACCCGGGCCGGTCGCCTTCAATTCGCCGTGACGCACCCAGTGATAGAGGGAGCTGCCCTGCGGGTCGGCGAGCGTAATGCGCACCCTGCGACCTCGATCGTTCGTCTGGCGCGCGAGAAAACGGGAAATGCCGCCCAGCGTGCCCCCCGTACCCGTGGCAGCGACGAAGGCGTCGAGACGCCCGTTCGCCTGGCTCCAGATTTCAGGGCCTGTTGTGCGCTCGTGCACGTCGCGATTCGCCGTGTTGTCGAACTGATTCGCCCAGACGGCGCCCGGCAGTTCCTGCGCAAGCCGGTGCGCGATTTTCTGGTAATGGTTCGGATCCGAATAAGGCACAGCCTTGACCCGCAGCACTTCCGCGCCGAGCGTCTCGAGAATTTGACACTTCTCATTCGACTGATTGTCCGGCATCACGATGATGCAACGATATCCGCGCGCATTGCATACATGCGCTAGCCCGATCCCCGTATTGCCTGCCGTACCTTCCACTACCGCCCCGCCCGGCTTCAGACGACCGCTGCGCTCGGCGTCGTCGATGATCGCAAGCGCGGCGCGATCCTTGACCGAACCGCCCGGATTCATGAACTCGGCTTTGCCGAGGATCTCGCAGCCGGTCTCCTTGCTGAAGCGATCGAGCCGGATGAGAGGCGTATTGCCCACGGCGGCCGCGAATCCGCGGCATATATCCGGAGTATGGACGCTCATGCGCTGAGCCTCTCTTGGTTGCCAGAAAGCATGAACGCGAAGCTTCTAGCGTCGGCTTGCGCCTGAGCTTTACCCGCGTTGAACCACTGCAGCGTCTCGTGCAGCCGCGCCACCTCGCCGACCACGAGCAGCGCCGGCGATTCAATGCGCGCTTCTCTCACCTTGGCCGCGAGATCCTCGAGCGCGCCGACGACGACCCGTTGCTCGGCGCGCGTTCCCTGTTCGATGACGGCTGCGGGGCGCTCCGCCGGTGCGCCATGCTTACGCAGACGCGCCACAATGTCCTCGAGGTGAGCGAGGCCCATGTAGAACACCGCCGTCTGCGCCGGGCGCGCAAGCATCGCCCAGTCGAGACTGTCCTGTTCGCCGTTGCAGTGGCCCGACGCGAACGTCAAGGTGTGCGCATAGTTGCGGTGAGTCAGTGGAATGCCGGCGTAGGCGGCGCAGCCCGCCGCCGCGGTAACGCCCGGCACGACTGCAAAGCGCACGCCGGCCGCGGCGAGCGCCTCCAACTCTTCCCCGCCGCGCCCGAAGATGAACGGATCACCGCCTTTCAGACGGCATACGCGCCGACCTTCCTTCGCGAGCTTGATCATCATGGCGTTGATCTCATCCTGTGAGACGTGCGCGGCGCCCGACGCCTTACCGACGTATATGCGCTGCGCATCCCGGCGCGCAAAATCCAGCACTTCGGCCGACGCCAGACGGTCGTACAAGATCACATCAGCGTTCTGCAAGGCGCGCAACGCGTGCAGCGTGAGCAAGCCGGGATCCCCAGGACCTGCGCCGACAAGGACAACCTCGCCCGATGCAAAGCCGGATTGCTTTGCGGCCTGCGGAAGCGATTCGTTCAACCGCCGTTCGGCGGCGCACGCGTGGACGCGGCCCGCGAGCACGTCGTGGGCAATCTCGCTGTCGAAGAAGTCTTCCCAAAAACGACGTCGGCGGGCGGGACTTTCGATGCGCTGCTTGACGGCCTGTCGGAATTTGCCGGCCAGCTTCGCGAGCGCGCCAAGCCGCTGCGGCAGGAAGACTTCCAGTCTCTCGCGCAGCCGTCGGGTCAACACCGGCGCATCACCGCTGCTCGCAATCGCAACCACAATGGGCGAGCGGTCCACGATCCCCGGCACAATGAAGCGCGACAGCTCACGATCGTCTACCACATTAACGGGAATGTTGCGGCGTTCCGCCTGATGCGCCACCCATGCGTTCACAGACCGCTTGTTCGTTGCGGCGATGACAAGCCGCGCGTGGTCAAGGTGATCCGGCGCGAATTCCGCAGCGATATGCTCAATGGCGCCGCTCGCAGCCTGATGCGACAGAGATCCCGTCAACTCGGGCGCGACCACGACGACCCGCGCACCCGTTCGCAGCATCAACTCGACTTTCCGTGCAGCGACCTCGCCGCCGCCCACGACGAGCGCCCGCTCGCCGACCAGTCGCAAGAAGATGGGCAGGTAGTCCATGCTACTGACCGGCCGCGCGGCGCGGTTCGACTTTCAGCGGGATTACGCGTCGGCGCGGCTGGAGTCCGCACTCGCGCGAGTCCGGGTGCTCCCACCACCAGCGACCCGAACGCGGATCCGCACCCGCCTCCACGGCGCGCGTGCAGGGCGCGCAGCCGATGCTCGGATACCCTTTATCGTGCAATGCGTTGTACGGGACGTCGCGCGCATGGATATAGGCCCAGACGTCCTCCTCGGTCCAGTCCAGCAGCGGGCTGACCTTCCACAACCCATACCGCTCGTCCCAGGCGGTCGCTTCGCCCTGGGCGCGCTCCGCGGATTGCTCGCGCCGCACCCCCGTGACCCAGGCCTTACGGCCGGCGATCGCGCGTTTGAACGGTTCAATCTTGCGAATACGGCAGCATGCCTGGCGCTCCTCGAGTCCGAGGTAAAAGCCGTTGACGCCGTTGTCGGCCACGTATTTTTCGATCTGCTGCGCGTCCGGATAAAAAAGCTGGATCCGCCGTTGATATCGGCGCTCGATGCGATCGAGCAGGGCGAGCGTTTCCTCGTGCAGCCGGCAGGTGTCAAGCGTGAACATCTCGATCTCGGGCGTGTAGCTGCAGATCACGTCCGTAAGCACCATGGCTTCGGCCCCCAGGCTGTTCGAGTAGACGACGTCCTTGTACTCGCGCAGGGATAGTTCCAAAAGGGCCTGGGTATCCTGCACCAGAGATTGCAGCCGTGGCGAGAGTTGCGCAGCGCTCATGAACAGACTTGTGACGGGTGGTGACTGGGTGACTGGTAACTGGACCCGCCGACCGTGATCAACCCTAAGCTGGCGTTTCGCCAGTCCCGTTCGAGTCACTTCAGCGATGAATGGACTGTAGCTAACCCCGTCCTCACCGGGGAAAGATTGGTTTGTTCTGTCATGATGCGGGGCTGTTATGGCATTCGACCTCCTGTCGGGCTAGCTTAAGTCCATGAAACTGCAACAGTTGCGCTACCTCGCGGCCATTGTCGAGAACGACCTGAACATCACGGCTGCCGCCGAACGCCTGCACACTTCGCAGCCCGGCGTGAGCAAGCAGCTCAAGCAGCTGGAGGACGAGCTGGGGTTTCCCATCTTTTTGCGCCAGGGAAGGACGCTGACGCGCGTCACGCCCGCCGGCAAACGCGTGATCGACCGCGCCCTGAAGATCCTTAAGGAGGTCCAGAGCATCAAGCGGCTCGCGGACGAACAGAAAGGCGACGGACGCGGATCGCTGGCCATCGGCACGACTCACACTCAGGCGCGGTATGTGCTGCCGCCAGTCATTCGGATTTTCAGGCAGCGGTATCCGGACGTCGAACTGCACCTGCATCAGGGCACGTCCGAGCAGATCGCAGACATGGCGGCGCGCGACCGAATCGATTTCGCGATCAACACTGGGTCCCAGGAGCTGTTTACGAACCTCGTCTTGTTGCCGTGCTATCGATGGCACAGGCGCATCGTCGTGCCGCAAGGCCATCCCCTCGCCAACGAAAGCAAGATCACCATCGAAATGCTCGGGAAGTACCCGATTGTGACTTACGTGTTCGGGTTCTCCGGCCCATCCTCGCTCCAGCAGATTTTCGCGCGTGCGGGTGTGACGCCCAGAGTGGCGCTCACGGCGCGCGACGCCGACGTGATCAAGACATATGTGCGGCTGGGCCTGGGGGTCGGGATCGTGGCGAGCATGGCCGTCGATCCCCGTGAGGACGCGGACCTGACGTCGCTCGACGCCTCACACCTGTTCCCCGCCCATGTGACCTGGGCGGGCTTTCACCAAGGCGCGCTGCTGCGCGGCTACATGTACGACTTCTTGCAATTGCTCGCGCCGCATCTGACCAAACGACTCGTGGACCGCGCGGGCAACGCCGCGAATCTGACCGACGTCGAAGCGTTGTTTGCGGATATTGAGCTGCCTGTGTATCGCTGAGCTAGGGGCTCTTAGTAGGGCGACGACTCGCGCTTCTGAACGTCGCAATCCTCTCTCTTACTCAGCCCGCCGAGCTACGTTAGACGACTTCTTATGGCCGACCGCTGACGAACCATGACCGACCAAGTCCAAGATCGCGTCAAGAGTCGCTCACTCGAACCGTTGCGAGCGCTGTGGCCCTATTTGCGCGTCTACAAGGGCACGCTGGCGCTGGCGCTAGGCGCTCTGCTCATCGCGTCCGCAGCGATGCTGGTCCTGCCAATCGCCTTCCGCAACGTGATCGACCAGGGAATGGTGGTGCAAGATCGATCCACGATCGACTTGTACTTCGTTGCATTTTTGGCGGCTGCAGCGGTTTTCGGCTTGTTCGCGGCCCTGCGTTTTTATCTGGTGACATGGCTGGGGGAGCGCGTGGTCGCGGATCTGCGCAAAGACGTCTACCAGCGCGTCATACGGATGGACCCGATTTTCTTTGAAGTGACCCGGACGGGCGAAGTGCTCTCGCGCCTGACGACGGACACGACGCTCGTCCAGGCGATTGCGGGCGTCAATCTCTCCATTACGCTGAGGTCGAGCATCCAGCTGGTCGGCGCGCTCATGCTGCTGGTCGCGACGAGCCCATCGCTTGCGGGCATGATCGTGTTGCTGATTCCGCTCGTCATTTCACCGCTCATCATGGTCGGACGCAAGCTGCGCACGCTGTCGCGACAGTCTCAGGACAAAGTTGCCGACACGAGCGGACTGGCCGGAGAGACGCTGAACGCCATTCAGACGGTCCAGGCCTTTACGCTCGAGGCCCTGCACAGCAGGCGATTTGCGGACGCCGTCGAGGATTCGCTCACGGCGGCCGTGCGCCGCACGCGCGCACGCGCTCTCTTGACCGCGCTTGGCACGATGATGATTTTCGGCGCTGTGACGTTCGTGCTTTGGCAGGGCGCTCATCGCGTGCTGGCGCATGAAATGACCGCCGGCGAGCTAAGCCAATTCCTCATCTACGCCGTCTACGTCGCGATTTCCGCGGCGTCTCTGAGCGAGATGTGGGGTGAAGTGCAGCGCGCCGCAGGGGCCATGGAGCGTCTGATCGAGCTGCGCAATGCGAAGCCGGTCATTGTGGCGCCCGAATGCCCCGTAACATTCCCCAGCCCGGCGCAAGGCCGTATCCGCTTCGAGGAGGTCTCATTCCGCTATCCTTCGCGACCCGACGCGCTCGCGCTCGATCGCTTCGTGCTTGATATTCGTCCCGGCGAGAACGTCGCCTTCGTGGGACCATCGGGCGCCGGCAAGACGACGACATTCCAGCTGCTGCTGCGTTTCTACGATCCCGCCTCCGGACGGATTCTTATCGATGGTGTGGATATCGCCAGAGCCGCACCGCAGGACGTCCGATCCCGCATTGGCCTGGTCCCGCAGGATACTGTCCTGTTCGGCGCGAGCGCGCGCGAGAACATCCGTTACGGGCGACCGGACGCGAGCGATGAGGAAATAGAAGCAGCAGCGCGAGCCGCAGGCGCCGATGGCTTCATTCGCCAGCTTCCGGACGGCTACGACACGTTTCTCGGTGAACGCGGCGCGCGGCTGTCCGGCGGCCAACGACAACGCATCGCGATCGCACGCGCGCTGCTGAAGAACCCGCCGATACTCCTGCTGGATGAAGCGACCAGTTCGCTGGATGCGGAGAGCGAGCGCTATGTGCAGCAGGCGTTGGAAAGACTGATGGTCAATCGCACGACCATCGTCATCGCGCATCGCCTTGCGACGATTCTCAAGGCCGATCGCATCGTCGTGATGGAGCACGGCCGCATCTGCGCAATCGGTACGCATTCCGAGCTCCTGGAGTCGAATGCGCTTTACGCTCGCCTCGCGGCGCTGCAGTTCGCCGATGTAACCGAGCCGCGTTTGGCAGTCAGCGGTTAGCGGCAGGCGGCAGGCAGGTCACAAGGAGCTATCCGCTATTGCACTTCCTGTCGATACGCCCTTTGGCTATTCCCTAACCGCGACTCGCCAATCCGCTGCCTGGGCTTGCCAGCGCGTTTCCACGGCATTCACATTGATGGGTGGACCAAGTATGCGCGCCAAGCTCATCGATGATCTGGCGAAGCGCATGGAACAGGGCGCGCTAGCGGCTAAGCTCTAGTAGCGTTCACCCCCGTCGCCCGCTCGTGAATCCATGCCGTCATGAGTTCCAGCATCGCCGCACGACCGGCCGGCAATTCGTTGTGCACTTCATGCCGCAGCGAGGGATAAACGACGAGTTTCTTGTCCGTCGAAGCAAGCAGATCGAAAAGCGTCTTGGAGCCTTTCGGCGGCGCAATCCGATCCGCTTCGCCATGGATGATGAGCCACGGGGTGAAAGCCTTGCGAGCGACCTCACGACAGTAAAGGCATGCTTTCGCGAATTCGACGATCAGTCGCAAACTCGCAGTGTTCGGGATGCGCGGATCCGCCGCATAAGCGCGCTGCACGCCTTGGTCTGCGGAAATCTTCGTTGCGTCGAGACCGAGCGGAACGCGGATGCGCGGCGCAACGGCCGAAGCGAGGCGGAAGAAAGGATTGAGCGGATTCGTCCCCTGACGAAAAACTTCCAGCGAGTTGCTGGAGGTGATCACGCCCGCGACAGGCGAATCGCTCTGTATCGCCGCCAGCGCCGCCACGATGGATCCCATGCTGTGTCCCCACAGAAATAGCGGCCTGGCCGGCTCATGGGCGCGTACGGCGCGGGCAACGACATTCAACTCACGGACAAAGTCCTCGAAACGATGCACATGGGTCCGCACCCCCTGCCGGTCGCCATGACCGATCTGGTCATAGACGAAAGACGAAACGCCGCGATCCTTCAGTACGGCCGCGATCTCGCGATAACGATCCGCATACTCCGCAAGACCATGGACGATGATCAGCGATGCTTTAGGTTCACACGCAATCGCTGCGAAGCCCGGAAGCGAAGTGTCGAGAAGCTGCGGCACGGGCCGCAAAGGTACATCACTTTCTCGGTTTGGCGGTTATTGCTCAGCAAGAGCTCAGCCCACCCCCATTTGCCGCCGGCAGCGAGCTTAAGGAAGGCGCCCGAACCCAGCGCGCAGCGGCGTAAGTCTGCCTAACCGTTGCCGGCGAGCCGCTGATCTCTTTGGAGGGGAGCAACCCCGACATCCGAAGCGCTCTGATAGGCCACCGTAAAATCATTGAACGCCGTGAGCGCGGCCTGCAGATCGGAGCCCTCGGGAAATTCAAAGGCGTTGATACCGCAGCGGGCCATGTAGAACAACTGATCGCGCTGGATCTTCCCGACGGCGCGCAATTCCCCCGTGAACTTGCACCGCTTGCGAAGCAACTGCGCCTGACTGTAACCGCGTCCCTCAGCCGCACCGCCGAACTCGATCGCCACCAGGGAGATCCGCAGGAAATCACGCTCGAGCGCGCCGACCGCATCGGCCGGTCCGAGACGCACGCCAAGCCGGCCGTCCCACAGCCACCAGCGGTCGCGCTCTTCCTGCCATCGGGCCAAGGGAAGAATCAACGCACGTTCGCGGCCGTACGGATCCTCGTCTGCATACCGCCACTCGTCCACGACAATGTCATGCTGCTTTATGAGACGGCGCATAGACGCGAGCCTTGAAAGGTGCAATGCCGATCCGACGGAACGTGTCGATAAAACGCTCGTTCTCGCGGCGTTCTGCAACGTAGATGTCGAGGATTCGTGCGATGGCCTCCGCCACCTCGGCGTGAGCCACGGAGGGGCCGATCACCTGGCCGATGGCGGCGTCCTCACCGCTGGCCGAGCCGCCAAGCGTGATCTGGTACCACTCCTCGCCGCCCTTATCCACGCCAAGGATGCCGATGTGGCCAACGGAGTGATGACCGCACGCGTTCATGCAGCCGGACATCTTCAACTCGATGTGGCCCAGATCGTAGAGGTAGTCCATATTATCGAAGCGCTCATTGATCTGATTCGCGATGGGAATCGAGCCGGCGTTCGCAAGGGCGCAGAAATCGAGACCGGGACAGCAGATCATGTCCGTCAGCGTGCCAATGTTCGGCGTCGCCAGCTCTATCTCTTTCAATGCGCCCCAGAGCGCGAACAGATCGCGTTGGCGGACGTCGGCAAACAATAAATTCTGATCGTGCGTCGAGCGAACGAACCCGAGCGAATATCGGTCCGCGAGCTCCGCGACTCGCTCCATCTGCTCTGCGGTGATGTCGCCGGGCGGCCGGCCTGGCGCCTTGAGCGAGAGAAACACGGCGCGATATCCCGCGATCTTGTGACGCCGGGTGTTGTGCTGCCGCCACGTGCGAAAATCGTTCGGCTCCCCGGCGAGCGCATCTTCATCGGCCAGCGTTTCATAGGTCGGCGGCGTGAAGAAGGACTTGATCCGCTCAAGTTCCGTCGGGTCGTAAACCGAGGCTGAGTCGTGTGAGGCGCGCCACTCCGTTTCAACCATTTCCCGGAACTTCGTCGGACCGACAGCCTTCACGAGGAACTTGATGCGGGCCTTGTGGATGTTGTCGCGACGCCCTTCCAGGTTGTAGACGCGCAGAATGGCCTCGAGATAACTCAGAAGGTCCTGCTTCGGGAGGAACTCACGAATCACGTGGCCGATCATCGGCGCGCGCCCGAGTCCGCCGCCGACGAGCACTTCGAAGCCGATCTCGCCCGCAGCGTTGCGTACCAGATGCAGGCCGATATCGTGAACTTTCGACGCCGCGCGATCCTGCGGCGATCCAGTCACCGCAATCTTGAACTTGCGAGGCAGGTAAGAGAACTCAGGGTGCAGAGTGGCCCATTGCCGAATGTACTCGCACCAGGGGCGCGGGTCTTCCAGCTCATCGGGCGCGACGCCCGCAAGATGGTCAGCCGTCACGTTGCGGATGCAGTTCCCACTCGTCTGGATGGCGTGCATCTGCACGCTCGCGAGCAGTTCGAGGATGTCGGGGACCGTCTCGAGCTTTGGCCAGTTGTACTGAATGTTCTGCCGCGTCGTGAAATGTCCGTAATCGCGGTCGAATTCCCGCGCAACTCGCGCCAGCATGCGCAACTGTCTGGTCGCCAGCAGTCCGTACGGGATCGAGATGCGCAACATGGGCGCGTGACGCTGGATGTACAGCCCGTTGCGCAAGCGCAAGGACCGGAAATCATCCTCGGAGAGCTGACCGGCGAGAAAACGCCGCGTCTGGTCGCGGAACTGAGCTACACGCTCGTTCACCAGCCGCTGGTCTATGGCGTCGTACTGATACATGGCTGGACTGTAGTCTCCGGCCTGAAGCGGGCGGAAATACGGTTTGGATATGTTCTGATGCCTGAAGGAGCGTATGGCGGCGCGCCTGGGGGTAGCCGGTTCGTCGACCGACGGCCAAGCGCCAACTCTGCCGTCCGCGAGGCGCGCAGCCTAGTCCGGCACGCCAAGTCGCTTGTGCATGATCGGACTGGTCGTCGTGTACTGCAGGGGGATCTTCTTTGCGGGATTGAGGTGCGCCGCTACCGCGAAGGCCGCGAGCGCCGCCTCATGAAAGCCCGATAGGATGAGCTTCTTTTTGCCTGGATACGTGTTGATGTCGCCGACCGCAAAAACGCCCGGAATGTTCGTTTGGAATTTTCCCGTATCGACCTGAATCGCGCGCTTCTCGATGGCCAGCCCCCATTCGGCAATGGGGCCGAGTTTCGGGTGCAGTCCGAAGAACGTGAGCGCGTGATCGCACTCAAGCTCCTCGATCAGCCCATCGGTCCGCTTCACACGTACGCCGCGAAACACGCCGCCCTCAGCCAGGAGGGAATGCGCGATCGCCTCGATGTACCGCATCTTCCCGCGCGCGACGAGTTCGCGCATCTTTGCCACGGAAGCAGGCGCGGCTCGGAATTCCGGCCTGCGGTGCACGAGCGTCATGCTGCGCGCCTTGTCTGCGAGCTCGAGCGTCCAGTCGAGCGCCGAATCGCCGCCGCCGAAGATGACCAGACGTTTGCCAGCGAACTCGGCGGCGCTCTTGACCTTGTAGTGGATGTGCTTGCCCTCAAAGACCTCACATCCTTCGAGACCCAGCCTGCGCGGCTGGAACGAACCGAGACCACCCGCGATGACGACCGTGCGCGCGCGAAACCGTGTGTCGAGCGAAGTGCGAAGCGAAAACGCGCCGTCCTCGAGAACTTTGAGCTCCGTGACCTCCTGGCCGAGGTGAAACTGCGCGTTGAAAGGCTTCGCCTGCTGCAGCAGTCGGTCAACCAGCTCCTGCGCTCCACACACCGGGAGCGCTGGAATATCGTAGATGGGCTTATCGGGATACAGCTCTGCGCACTGTCCGCCGGGATGCTTCAGTGAATCGACGATGTGCGCCTGAACGCCGAGCAAGCCGAGCTCGAAAATCTGGAACAGCCCGCACGGCCCTGCTCCGATGATGACGACGTCGGCCTGAATCGCGCCATCGGTCCTTGATGCGAGGCTGCTGCTCTCAATCAAAGTATTCTCCTAACGTTCGCTCAAGTGCTGCCGCGCAAGAGAATTCTATACGAGCCCATGCAGGGTCGCAGTGCGGACGCGCGGGAGTCCGTCTTCTTCCTAGTCGCCGGTCCCTGGTCACTGATCACCAGCGCCCTCAGCCAAATGCAAGCGACAACCGATCCCTGCCCTTCCGGCGCGACGAACGAAGCTGCCCCCGGAACAGCACCGCCTCACCAAGGTCCGAAACGGCAGCGCTGCTCGACACCACAGATGACGATGAACGAAGCCGCAATGCAACGCGCGAGAAGGCACAACCGTCAAAGGCGCCGACCAACGTAGCGCCTTGACGTTTTTGCGGAAACGTCAGGACGTGATGCCACTCAGAACTCATGTTCATTCCTGAAGCCCAACGTCGCCGTTCAGCCGGAGCGTGCGTTCTCGCGCGCGATCGGCTGCAACTGCTTCTTGTGCGTCTCCGCCACCGAAACGCTGTGAAGCTCTCGAATGACTGAATTGCAGAAGCCATTCATTGAGTCCAGCGACAGCCCTAACGGAAAGTCTTCGAACGTGAGCCAGAACGGACGCCAGTTGACAAGCACCACCCACATTCGCTCGACCGGTGTGTCAACTCGTTTCAGGATGCGACCGTGAAATCGATCTAGGAAGCGCTGAGCCTGCTCCGGGAATGACTCCCAGCTCACGTCATCCGTTATCAGGAGACTGAGATTTCCTGAAGCCAAGGGCCGCTTTTGGCGGCCTGAAGCCGATTGTATAGACGGGCTTGCGTCTAATCTCCAGCTAGCAGGAACACCGTTCTTAAAGATGGGCATCCGTTCTTGAGATTTGTCGCCGCTCAGACGCTGGCTGTTGCGCTGTCACGTGATGGCGCTCACTAGCGTGCAGTTCTGGTATTCGAACTTCCAGCGTATGGCGCACTTTTTTCGCCAGGACAGTATGAATACGGTACGTACCTGGCTCAAGGTAGCCGCTTACTTCACTATCACACCAGGCATGCTGCGCCGGACCTTCCTACCGTACTTGAATTTCTTCAGACCCGGATTTCACCCCTGGAGCGTTGACGATCGTCGGTTGATCGCGGCCGTGGAGCGGCGCCTGCAACCGACGCAAAGCGCAAGTTAAGGTTGCTTTGACAACGCCTACTGCGTTTTTCTCCCATTCTTGGCTCACGGAAAGTTCGTACAGCTCTCTTAAAACCCGTGGGCGCACATTCAGGCCGCGGGTCGCTTCCCGAGCTGTATTCAGGATCCTACCCGATCACCGATATGCAGCATCGGCGATGCACGCCCGCGCAACCTCCGTCCGCAGCGGACGAGGCGCACCAACATCATGCGGGGAGAAAAATCAATGAGCGCGACCACAGTCAACACGTTCCCTTCCATCCATTCGTTCACGTCCGCGCGGAGCTGGTTTCTGGCGCTCATCGTGCTGCTGCACGTGGGATTCTTCTGGGCGCTGTCGAACGGCCTATCTCTCAGGCCCCCCGTAGACATTCCCAGGAAAACCGTGATTGATTTCGTGCCGGCTCCGCCTCGACCGACGCGAACGCAGAACGTCGCGATAGACGAGCATCAGATCAGAAGCGTGTACACGCCGAACACCGAGCTGCCAAGGCCGATCTTCGACGAACAGAGCGGCGCCTCGCCAGAACAAACGAGTGACGGTCTGATATCGCTGCCCAATGGACACGCCGCGCCTACCCCAGCGCCGTTCATCGTCGAACCGCAGATCGATCCGCGAATCGGACTCAGCGAGCCCGTCTACCCGTCGCAAGAGATCCGGATGGGCCATACGGGCACGGTTATCGTCTTGGTCCAGGTTCTTCCGAACGGTCGTATCGGAGAGGTACGCATCCACAAATCAAGCGGTTATGCGAAACTCGACCAGTCAGCTGTCCGCGAGGCGCAACGCTGGAGCATGCGTCCGGGCACGCGGGACGGCGTACCCGT
>DATAFY010000613.1:0-5821 GCA_036257205.1 Steroidobacter sp.
TACGTCCGCCGCAGGTCGCCCAGACGACTGCGGAGCGACCATCACCGGCCGGCGACGTTCTGCACGTCGCACACTGGCGCGCACGCATCGGGCGGGGGCCCAAAAGCCCTGGAGAGCGCGAGCAAGGGCGGCACGGACCGCCGCACCCGTGAGAAGCGACAAGACCGGCTGGCTCGGGACTCACCCGATATCCGCTTATCGGCGCAATTTGGGCTAAAGTACGGCGCGATGAATGACTCGGAAGACAAGGTCGAGACGGAAACTTTCAGGCGGCTTGAAAGGCTGCGCGAGTTGCGGATCGAGCATCGCGATCTGGACGAGGTCATCAATCGTCTGCAGATGGATCTGTACGTCAACGAAGTGCAGTTGCGTCGCATGAAAAAACGTAAGCTGCTGCTGAAGGATCAGATTGCGCGCCTAGAAAGTGAACTGATTCCCGATCTGAATGCCTGATCGGGGAAGCGGAGAAAACGGATAGGGATGGCGGATCGTCAGAAAGAACCTCCGACCGCCTTGATTCTTCGTCGCACAGGACAGCGACGATTCGACGAGCGCGGCGGCTCGGTCGCCGCCTTATATCCGCTGCCGGCGGTCCGCCACTAGCCAGAGACACAGATGCAGGAACTGCTGCGCAACGCCAGCCGACAGATCGAATTGCTCCTCACACCGACATCGCTTCTGCAGGCGACGGCGCTGTTGACGGCGATTCTGCTGGCCCTGTGGTTCGCCAGACGGGTTCGCGACACCGACCGCGGCAAGGCCGCGCTCATTCAAGAAGGCGTGCAGGCGCGTGCGATAGAAGCCGTGTTGATCGTGAGCCCGCAGCTCGCCGCACTGATTCTGATCGCCGCCTTCGGCGTCGCGCTCCACGCGCTCAAGACGGACAGCCGGATCATCGATCTTGCGATCACCCTCGCCGGTCTGATGCTGCTTATCCGGCTCGCGGTGTACGTCGTGCGCGTCTCGCTGGGCAACCGCACGAAAGGCTGGGGAAACCTCATCACCTTCGTGATCTGGGCAGTGCTCGCCCTGCACGTGGTGGGTTGGTTCGACCCGGTCGTGCAGGCGCTCGACAGCGTCGGCATCAGGGCGGGGAAAACCAGAGTCACGCTCTGGTCGGTGCTGAAGATCCTGTTCACCGTCGGCGCATTCATTCTGGTCGCGGTCTGGATCGCCCGTTGGTTCGAGCGCCGTCTCATGGCCATGCAGGGCCTCGCGCTCAGCATGCGCATCGGAATCGCGAAGTTCGCACAGGCGTTTTTGATCGGCTTGTCCATTCTGCTGGGCCTGAATGCGGCCGGTCTGGATCTGACCACCCTGAACGTCCTCACAGGCGCGATCGGCATCGGCCTTGGGTTCGGCCTGCAGGCGATCGCCGCCAATTTCGTCAGCGGTTTCGTCCTGCTGATGGATCGTTCCATCAAACCAGGGGACGTGATCAGTTTCACGGGAACCACGGGTACGAGCACCGAAGGATTCGGCTGGGTGCAGGAGCTGCGGGGCCGATACGTGGTCGTGCGTGATCGCGACGGCGTCGAAACGCTCGTGCCGAACCAGCACCTGATCACCAATCCCGTGATCAACTGGAGCTACACGGACCCGCGGGTGCGCCTGAAACTCCCGGTCCGCGTCAGCTATAGAGACGATCCGGAACTGGCGCTCGCCGTCCTGCTCAAGGCGGCGGAGGTGAACAAGCGCATCCTGCGCGAACCCGCGCCTGTCTCGCGCATGATGGGATTCAACGACTACGGGTTCGATCTCGAGCTGCGCTTCTGGATCTCCGATCCACAGGAGGGCGTGAACAACGTGCGCTCGGACGTGAATCGCGCCATCTGGCGTCTGTTCAAGGAGCACGCGATCACGATCCCTGTCGCCCAACGAGAAGTAGTGTTCGAAATGCGCGACCGGGCGCGGCCGCCTCGCTCGTCGGCCGACGACGTCATCGCGCGAGACATATGAGCCCGGCTGACGTTCCGGAAGGAGCGCTCGAGATCCGCTTCATTCGCGCCGGCGGCCCCGGAGGGCAGAACGTCAACAAGGTGGCCAGCGCAGTTCAGTTGCGCTGCGATCTAAAAGCGTGGCCAGGCCTGTCCGATCGTGTACGTCAGCGACTGCGAACGCTGGCCGGACGCCGGCTCACGGATGAGGACGTGATCGTCATCGCCGCCCAGCGCTTCCGCACTCAGCAGCAGAACCGCCGCGACGCGCTCGAACGACTCGGCCAATTGATCGAACAGGCCTGCATCGAGCCCAAGGTCCGACGTAAGACAAAGCCCACGCGAGCCTCCAGGGAGCGGCGGCTTGAGACGAAGCAGCAGCGCAGCAGCCTAAAGCGCTCGCGCGTCATTCGCGAGTACGACTGAAGATCTGCGCATCCAGGTTCTTGTAGAGGAAGGAGAAGATGCGCTCGTACTTTAGCCCTTAGACGCGCGACAAGCCGGCCGGACGATTGCCGATTACAACGCTACGGCTATGCCCAGTCGCAGCTGCGAATCCGTCTTTTCGCGATAGTGGAGCAGGCTTTCGCCGTACCCCCCGAAGTACTGCAGCATGATCCAGCCCGTGAGATCGCCGCCGCTCAGCTTCGACAGCGGATAGGACGCGTTCCACTCGATGCTCCCGTAGTCGCTGCGGGTTCCTTTGCGCAGCGTCGTCCAGAAGTCGAGGCCGCCCTTGCTGCCGAGACCGAGCCGCCAGTCCACGTAGCCGCGATAGTCGTGCATATCTGGATTTTCGTCGTCGGCGATATAGTTGTGCACGAGCGCCGCGAGATAGGCACGCAGCCCGTTCACATCGCCGAAGGTCAATGTCGGCTGGACATAGAGCATGTTGAAGCTGCGAGAGTCCTCGCCCTGCTTGCCGTTTGATTCATGGCCGACGCCGGCTTCGAGCCCGATGCGCAATCGCTCATGCATGCGTCTGGCTAGATCATAGTGCGCATAGAACAGCCGCGGTCGATAGCTGGAGTCGGTGAACGGCTTTGAGATCTTGCTCAGATCCCACAGGGAGGTCTGCGAGAACGATAAATAAAAATCGTCTAACCAACGCCAACGATTCGCGAGCGGACCGCGATCGTCGAACAAGCGATAACGCAGGCTGATCTGGAACTTGGCGTTGAGTCCGCCGTCCCCGCCCACGACCAGGTACACCGGTTCGTATGTAGAAGTGGCCAGCGGAGGCGGCCTATCCACCAGGAACGGATCGAACGTGCGTTGCGTCGCGGATTCCCCCTTCCGTTCCGATTGCGCGGGCGCGGTATGCGCAGGGTCGATCTTCAGCATGATTGCGTTCGACTCGAAAGTCGTCGAGGACAATCTCGCTGCGCCCTGTACGTCGATCGGAACGACGCCGCTCAGACTCAGCTTAAGGAACTGATGGGGCGCGATCTCGACCGATCCGCGTCTGTCCGGCTTCATATCCAGCGCGCTGAGGGCGGCGTCCGTCTCGAGCCGAACGTTCAACGACTCAGGGACGTGAACGCTCAGGGAGGCTTCGCTGTCGTTTGTGACCGTCAGCTGCAGCTCCAGCGGCGCTCCGGCCGTGATCCGCGCATCCTGCGTCGATAGAATGAACTCGCCTCGCGCGATGAGCGGGAACGCGAGCAGGACAAGGGGCAAGTGCTTCGGCATGAATGCAATGCTGCGCAGTCCTGTGCTCGCCGCGTTCACCACGGTTTGAGGCGCCGCTTAGCGGTGGGTCGCTTGCAGAACGCTGTTGCGGATTTGCTCGTGGAGCACGAGCTGCGCGTCATCCGCGACTCCCAGCAGCATGTCCGTGTACGTCAGGCGCCCCTCTGAATTCACGCCGAGGACGTTACGCGCTCGCAGCAGATCGATGAAATTCTTGAACAGCGTGCGATCGAAGAATTCCGGCGAGTTTAACTCATGCAGCAGCGACAGCCGCTGAGCCATCAGTTTGCACTGGCTTTCCAGCGCATCCTGGCTGATGCGGCCGCTTCCTGACTTCAGGAGCACGGCGATCACAAGGTAATAACGCTCGATGATCTGGACCGTAACGTGCGCAAGCACCGAGAGCTGAACGGCTTCAATGGATCCGGTCGGAGGCCTTTGCCATTGCTCGCCGCCCGCAATCGATTCGATAAGGCCGTGGTTGGCGAGATCGTCGAGGTGTTTTTGCACGACGGGGCCGATGTCAGATTCGCTCCAACGCAGAAACAGCTCATCGCACACGTACGGGTAGATGCGCCACATGAGCCGCTGAATGTCTTCCGTACGCATCGTGCGGTTGTTTAGAAAACAGCACGCAATGAGCGACGGCACGGCCATTAGATGCAGCACGTTGTTGCGGAAGTACGTCGATAGAACCGAGTTCTCTTCCGTCATGCTAAGCACGTCGCCCAGAGGGTGCTTCAGCCGCTGTATGACGCCCATGCGCTCGCCGTGCCTGACGATGGAGGCGCCGTCCGCAGCCGTAACCCACACTAGAGGCGAATACGGCGTCTGTCTCAAGAGCGAAGCGTAGAGCTCGAGCTGCCGAACGAGGTCGCTTTCGAGCATGGCCTGCTTCGGCGTGGCGAGCAGAGCGAGCGCAAGCAGGTTCATGGGCGCGACGCACGCGGCGCTGTTGATGTTGGTCATGATGCGCACGGCCAGATCATCCACGGCAGGAGCGAGCCAGGACGGACGCTCCGCTTTCTCCGGCAGCTCGCGTTCGGGCGCATACCGTCCGCGCACATCATCGAGACGAATGGACTCCCCGAAACTCACGTGCACCTTGCCGTAGCGTTGGCGCAGCGCCGGCAGCGTGCGCAGCATGCTGAAAATCGATTCCTTCTGTTTCGGCTTGCCGGAGAGTTCGCCGATGTAGGTCTTGCCTTCCACCAGCCGTTCATAACCGAAGTACACAGGCAGGAACACGACTGGCCGCCGCGGATCGCGCAAATAGCTGCGCAACGTCATCGACAGCATGCCCGTTTTCGGCGACAGCAGACGCCCGGTGCGGCTGCGCCCGCCTTCGATGAAGTATTCGATCGAGTGTCCCCGCGCCATCATCAGGCCGAGATACTTCATGAACACCATCGTGTAGAGCGAATTGCCCCGGAAGCTGCGGCGGATATAGAAGGCCCCGCCTTTGCGCAGGAAGCGACCGACGATCGGCATGTTGAGGTTTACGCCCGCTGCGATATGCGGAATCGCATAGCCGCGGTAGTAGATGGCGTATGAGAGCAGCAGGTAATCAATGTGACTGCGATGACAGGGGACAAAGACGATCTCAGCGCCTTCCGCGACCGCTTTCTCCAACTGATCGAAGTGGTGCAGTTCGACGCCGTCGTAGAGCTTCGTCCAGAACCACGTCAGCGCGCGCCCCACGACGGCGACGAAGATGTGCGAATAGTTCGCGGCGATTTCGGCCGCATATTGCTGCGCCAGATTGAGCGCCTCGCGCCGCGAGATCTTCTTGGCGCGCATTTCGTCCGCCATGGCCCGGCGCACCGAGGCCGCGCGCAGAACGTGCGTAGCCATGGTGCGTCGATGCGAAAGATCAGGCCCGATCGCCGCAGCGCGCTGCCGCGACAGAGCGGTGCGCAAGGCGCGCGTGACTCGGCGTACGGCGCGGGCAGGATCCGGACCTTCATCGACGATGGCGCGAAGCGACGCCGGATCGCCGAACTGCACGAACAGGTTGCGCCCGTTCGCCAGGACCGAAAGCATGCGACGCAAGCGGCCCGCCCTCTCCCAGTTCTCGGAGAGCAGCATGCGCACCCACGAATCGGCCTTGTCGGGAGCTCGGCCCCAGAGCACGGTTACTGGAATCACATCCACATCGAGCTGCGGATCGCTCGCGACGGCCGTTACGAGAC
>DATAFY010000066.1:0-7238 GCA_036257205.1 Steroidobacter sp.
GACGCTCTCACCCCAATCCTTTTGCTTCCAGCCGCGAATCTGCCCGCGCTCCGGAGACGCTACGTGGACTTGGGCGCCCGCGTCTTTCAGCTTGCGCTGAGGAACCATGAGTTCGGACTGCTCGAATCCGTGCGTCGCAAGAATAACCACCTTTGCATCGCTGATCTTTGGCATGACTCACCTCCGTGCAGCCGATGCTCTCTAACCCCATGCGTGCGGCGCGAGTTCCCGTTGCAGGCGACGCGGCCCGCATCAGCGACTCTTGGACCGCTCGCGCGTGAAAGATGGATGAGGAGGAGTCGAGCTCAGGTCGGCGAAATCACGCGCGCGTCCGGCGTCTCCGCGTACAGCGCCCGCACGTCCGCCGCCCGACGTTCGAGCACGCGAGCCTGATTGATCGATCGCTTGTCCGTGATCTCGCCAGCGTCGGGCGAGGGCGGCTCCTCAAGCACGAGCAGCCGAACAATAGTGTCGGCGCTCCCCTGACGCGAGCGATTGAATGTTGCGAGCTGTTCCGCGATGGCGACGCGCAGGGTCGGCTGATCCGGCGGGTTGAGCCATACGAGCGCGCCGAGCCAGGGTTGATTGGGCCCGCAAATCACCAAGTCGGCGACGTGGGGCTGCAAAGCCGCTGCGAGGTCGCGGCGAAGAATGCTTCCCTGCACCCACGTGCCCGTGAGCAGCTTGAAGTCCTCCGCAAGCCGGCCGGCGTATTCCAGGCCCTCAAGCGGACGCTCGGCATCGACCCAGCGGGCGGCGTCGCCGGTCCGGAAGAACCCCTCATCATCGAAGGCGGAGACGTTCAATGCATCATCGCGATGATAACGGGGCATTACATGCGGACCCTTCATCCGCAGTTCGAAGCGATCGCCGGCGGGCAATAATTTGAGCGTGACTCCCGGCTGCGGCAGGCCCACGAGACCGGAGCGTTCCGTGTTCCAGTAGACCATAAGACCGGTGCCCGAGGTTTCGGTCATGCCCCAACCGGTGCCGAACGGCAGACGAACGCCGAGCTCCCTGACGGCAAGCCGCTGCATGCGCTCCCAGAGCGCTTGAGGCAGCAATGCGCCCCCATATGAGAGCCAACGCAGGTTCTTGAAGAACTTGCGTCGAAAGTCATCGTCCCGCTCGAGTGCGTCGGCGAGCAGGCCATAGACGGCCGGCACACAGCCGAAGCCGATCGGCGAGATATCGCGTAGATTTTCGACGGTCTTCTGGAACATGCCAGGAAGCGGGCGCCCATTGTCGATGTAGAGCGTCCCTGCGTTCGCCAGTACAGAATTGAACTGCACGTTGCCGCCGAATGTATGGTGCCAAGGCAGCCAGTCGACGATCGTGTGGTGACGCTCGAGTGTGAAAGGTTCGGTCACGAGCCGAATCATCTGCACTCCGGCTGCGAGATTGCCGTGTGTGTTGACGACGCCTTTCGGGCGTCCCGTCGATCCCGATGTGAGGAGAATCTTCGCGATCACGTCATCCGTGATCTGCGCACGTCGTCTCGCCACCGCCTCCTCCGCCACCGCCTCCTCATCGCTTTCGCGAAGCCATGCGTCGAGGTCATCCCCGCTTGCCGTACGCCGCCCCTGGGCGGCGGCGAGGCTTAGCGCGCCCGCGTAGCGCGCGCTGTCTACGGCGAACACCAGGCCCGGCTGAATGAGGTCGAGCGCATACCGCAGGCGCGAGAGGTCGGCCCCAAACGAGTAGGTGGGCGAGACGGGCACGACTGCGGCGCCCGCGCGCAAGGCGCCCAGCATCAGCAGCGCATGTCCGATGCTGTTTTCGGAGAGAATCATGACGGGAGGACCGTCTGGCCCGAAGCTGTTGCGGATGAACCAGGCGGCGATCGCGCCCGTGTGACGCCACGCCTCGGCATAGGTGATGCGTCGCCAGTCTCCCGCACCATCGCGTTCCGCGAGAAACGTCGATTCCGGCCGTAGATTTTTCGCGCGCTCGAAATAATCGTTGAGCGACGGCAGTCCAGGTTCGTACGGAATGCCGCAGCTGACATAAACGACCCCGTGTTCCCCGCGCCGCACGTCCACGCGCGGCGACGGACGATCGAGCGTGCGCATCGGAAATTCGCGGAGAGGTCGTTCTGAGGGCATAGCTTTGCTTCTCTAGTGATCCAACGTGCGATGAGCGGCCTTTAGGCGAGCGCTGTAACGTATCGCGAGCGGCGCTGCAGGTCGATGGGCCGCCTGAGAAAATCCATACGAAGCCGCAGTCCAACGCTCGGCCCTGCGCTGCCTTCGCTTGTCTGCAGCCCCAGTGCACCTACAATGGCGAGCGTGCCCCGCAGATCCAGCTGGTTCTCGTCGACGCGAGTTCGTGCAATCTTAAACGAGCGGTGCTTTCTTGCGGGAGCCGATGTGGACGCTGTCCAAGCGTCAGCGCTTCCAGAGCAAGCAGTACGCGAATCGTTTGTCGGCCAGATCTGCGCTGGCGCGTGCCGTCGCGAAAGAATACCCGCCGTAGCGTACCTCGGTCGCCGCCGGAGTGTTTGCAGCGTGAGTGGTCTGCTAAACGTCAGGGGACGGACAACGAACGGCGGACCACGCTAAACTCAGCTGATGGGCTCGACCCTCGCTGCCGGCGATGAAGGAGCGCGCCCTGCAGCTGCAAGCAGGTGTTCCGCCAGACGCGGGCAGAAGGGCTCGCCGGCTCGGTTTGTGGTCGGACCGTGCTGGCGGAGGCTTGTTCGAGTTCAATAATGCAATCGCGCCCAGCGCGGCGTCAGGCTCGGTCTGCCATTCCATTTGCCGGTTTGGAGCAAGCCAGATTCGGATGTGAGGTAAAGATAATGATTCGTGCACGAGTTCTCGTACTGGCGGCCGTTTTCTTTACGGGCGCCGCCGCCGCGCGGATTTCGCAGACTGATCTCGAGTCCGCCGCAGGCCGCCTCGAGCCGCAAGTCATCGAGCAGCGCCGCGATTTTCACCAGCATCCTGAGCTCGGCAACAGCGAGTTTCGTACGGCCGAAGTCGTCGCAAAGCGCCTGCGCGCTCTCAACATGGAAGTGAAGACGGGTATTGCAGTCACGGGAGTCGCTGGTCTGCTGCGGGGGGCGCTTCCCGGTCCCACGGTCGCACTGCGGGCCGATATGGATGCGCTGCCGGTCACAGAGCAGGTCAACCTGCCGTTCAAGTCGACCGTAAAGGCGCAGTTCCGCGGCGAGACCGTTGGAGTCATGCACGCGTGCGGGCATGACGGTCATGTCGCGATCCTGCTCGGCGTGGCCGAAGCGCTCGCAGGCATGCGGGATAAGCTGCATGGCCAGGTGTTGTTCATATTTCAGCCCGCGGAGGAAGGCGCTCCAGCCGGGGAAACCGGCGGCGCGAGTCGCATGCTGGCGGAGGGCCTGTTCGATATAGCTAAACCTCAAGCGGTGTTCGGCCTTCACCTCATGGCATCTCTGCCCACCGGTGTGATCGGGTATCGCTCGGGTCCGATGATGGCCGGTTCAGATCTTTTTCGGATCCTCGTGGCGGGAAGACAGACGCACGGCTCGCGACCCTGGGCCGGAGTCGATCCACTGATCGCCTCGGCCCAGATCATGTTGGGGATGCAGACGATCGTAAGCCGCCAGTTGGACATAACGCAGACGCCCAGCGTTATCAGCGTCGGGTCGGTGAAAGGAGGCATACGCTCCAACATCATCCCCGATACCGTCGAAATGGTGGGCACGATCCGCACGTTCGACCCGCAGGTGCGCCAGGACGTATTTCGCCGCATGGAAACTACCGTGACGCACATTGCTTCTTCGAGCGGTGCGACCGCTGAGCTGACGTTCGGCGATACGCCAAACCCGCCCGTGATCAATGATCCAACATTGACGCAAAGCTCCGTGCCGGCGCTTGCAAGGCTCCTCGGCAAGGATAATGTGCAGACGATCTCTCCTCAGACCGCGTCCGAAGACTTTTCTTATTACGGGCAGAAGATTCCGTCCTTTTTCTTCTGGGTCGGCATCACGCCGCCGGATCGCGATGCTGCGACGGCGCCGTTTAATCATTCGCCGATGTTTTATCTCGATGAGGCCAGTCTTGCGGTCGGGATGCGCGCGATGCTGGCCGTTGCGATCGATTACCTGCAGGGCCCGTAGCCCTATGGATGGATCGCGGATGGATGGACGCGGCTTCGGACCTAGCCCGCCGCGTGCGCTCTGACCCAGGCCGCATATCTGTTCATCCAGCCGTGCAGGAAGCTCTTCGTTTCGGCGTTCGCAATATCGCCCGCCGCGTCGAAGAAACCGCTTCCTGCGTGTATGAACGCTTCCGGCTGTCCGAGCGTAGGCATATCGAGATAGGCGAGGCTGATGCGCAAATGCTGCTGCGCGACCGCGGTGCGTATTTGTCCAGGCGAGGCGCCGAGAATGCCGGCCGGCTTGCCGGCCCACGCGCTCTGGCCGTAGGGCCGGGACGCGTGATCGAGCGCATTCTTGAGCACGCCTGGCACTGACCGGTTGTACTCGGGCGTGACGAACAGCACGCCCTGCGCATCCCTGATTTCGTTCTTCAGGCGTTTGACGCTGTCCGCCTGATTGGCGTCGTCGTCCTGGTTGTAAAGCGGCAGATCGTCGATCTTGACGTGCTTGAACGCGAACTCCGCGGGTCCAAGCCTCATGACGGCGTTCGCCAGCTTGCGGTTGAGCGAATCGCGACGCAGGCTGCCGACAACGACGGCGATCGGGTATTGGCTCATGTCCATGCCCTCCGCAAGAGCGCGGTCCGGGCGCTGTTGTGGATCAGGCGCAGCGCTCCGAGGCCGCGGTCAGTTACGCCTGCAACGATCGCAATCCCGCTCGCGTTCCAACTCGACTCTGCGCGCCCGGGATCGTGGCTCGTGATCTCGCCGTCGCCCTCCAAGCGACTCGGCCTCTTTCGGCTCGATTCATTACCGCTCTCGAGCCAGCGCTCGGCACGCCGCTTCTTAGAGGCGAGAACGCTGGGACGGCGACGTCTGCAATACCTACACGAGACCATCCGCGGGAGAACAGGCGAGGTCTAGCGGGAGCCGCGACAGACTCAGACACTGACGTTGTGCGGCGCGCATGCCGTGGGCAAAACGCGCATCGTCGACTGGGTTCCCCTGTTCAGCACGATGGTAGCCGGTACGGCTCGACTTCTCATCGAGCCGCAGCCCGGTTTGCTCGCCAGCGAGGATCGAGGAGGCCGCCCTCAAGCAGATGAAGGTCATCGCTGAGTTGCGCAAACAAGGCGAACTTCACAAGCCTACGAGGAGATGGGCAGGCTGCCGCCGGAGATCGCCGACACTCGCGTGATGCTGGTGCAGCGCGCGTCGCTGGCGAATGAGTCAGGCGAGGAAGCGCGTTACCGCGAGGTTCTGGCGCGCCTGGAAGACTTGCATGGCGACGATCCTGCTGCGGCATTCATGCTGCTCGATCACTACTTCTACTCGAGAGATCTTCGCAAGTGTCTACAAGCAGTGGCCGCGATCGAGCGACGCGTCTGGGCCGATGGCATGACTTACCTTGTGCGTGCGCTTTGGCTAACGCCCGTGAGGCCGTACGGCGCGAGCCGGACTTAGGCGGCGCGTATTTGACCATGGCGCAGGCGCATGTCGCGCTGGGCCAGTTTGCGGAAGCCGTTGATGCGTATTCGACGCTCCAGTCAGATTTCGGTCATGAGTTCGCCCCCGAGAACTTCACAGCGGACGCAAACTTCGCCAAATTCGTCGCCTCGCCGCAGTTCAAGGATTGGCTTGGGCGTAGCGACTGAGCGGTGACTCAGTCTCGTGACTAGACGTTCTCCGTTGCCGTGGGCGCGGGCGGCGAGTATTGGATTCCGAATTCCACGCGAGTGCCGCAGCTGCGGGCAACGCACGTATACGCGCCGCGCGTCAGCGACTGGCGGCGCTCAGTTCCTCCGCGGTAACGAACATCGGCGCGATATCGACTGGAATGGCGCTCAGCTTGTCGATCACGCGCTGCACTTCGGGCCGAATCGCGACCATGCGGTCGAGCAGCTGTCTCACTCCGGCGTAATCACCGTGTGCCTGCAGGGTCATGATGTCGTGCGTAAGCCCGGCAACGGCCTTCTTGGTCCGCGGCAGGTCGAGGGAGAAGCGACCTTCTTTGTCAACGCGCACTGCGCCGTGCTCCAACAGATAATTCACTTGTAGCGCCATGCCCTTGGCGTGCGCCTCGTTCAGACCGAAGCGCAGGGTGCGGAAAGTGGACGCGAGGAACGTCACGTACATACTACGCTCCTGCTTCTTGTCGATGATGCCTCGGTCCATGAGGCGCTGCAGGGCCCATAAACCCGAGATATCGGCTTTTGCTTCTTCGAGCGGCCCGTTCAGTTCCTTCAGCTCCTGGCGTACGGTCGTTTCTCGCCCGCTGACCCGAATTGTCTGCGGGCCCAGTCCATGCATCAGTTCGTGCATCAGGATATGCGTGAAGAAGGGCTCGAAAGATACGAGGGGGCGATCCTCGGGCGCGAGCGCAACCGCGGCGATCGGAGCCAGCACCTTGTCGAACTTCGCCTGCTGGAAGTTCTTGAGCAGTACGCGCTTGGAGCCCTTCTCGGCCACCACTCTTTCGTCATTGGGGAGATTGAATGCGGCGGTTTGCACGCCATGAGCGGCGTCCCCGGCCGCGAATATCACGTTGACGACGCGGATCGGCGAGTAAGCGCCGATCTTGGGTCTGCGAAACTGCTTGTCGATCGGCAGATGGTCTTCCAGATCCTGCAGCTGCGCACTGAAGCGCTCGAGTTTGCGCGTCTCCGCTGCGTCGGCGATCGTAATGAAAGCTTCGAACGCCGCCTTGAAGTTGAACCATTCGTCCTCGTACACCTCGTACGGTCCGATCGTCGGCTCGATGGGGGCGTTCAGTTCCATCCACGCCACATCGCTCGCGTAATAGTCGTTCGTGATGAAGGCGTCCGCGCGCTTCTCGAGAAACGCTTTGAGCGTAGGTTCTTTGGTCAGCGCAGCGGCCTCGCGCAACAGACGCGCCATTTCGGCGAGTTCGCCTTGATATTCGAGCGAGTAAGGCACTGCGGAAAGCTTGCCGTTGGGCGTGCGGCGAATTGTCGTGAAGAAGCCGGCGGCGGCGGCGCGTTCTGCGCCCTGCAGCGAATTCATCCAACCCTCGACTTCGTCGCGGGTCGCGTTCGCGGGATAGAAATTGGCGCCTTTCGGTTTCTCGCCGACCCCTGGCAGAAAAGGGCGGTCCTCATCCAACTCGGACCATGGGCCTTTATTGAGAAGAAAGTAAG
>DATAFY010000016.1:0-2112 GCA_036257205.1 Steroidobacter sp.
CACTGGATCGAATGGCTCGATGCGCGCCTGGCGAGTACAGTGCAGTAGCCGTGTCGATGTCCCCGATGGCCATGCACGAGCTGGACCATCTCAGCCATCAGATTCGGCGACGGCTTTCAACCGGAGCTCGGATCATTCATCTGGTCGATCATTGCGAACATCAGGCCGGAAGCTCGCGCAAAATGTCTCCCTCCAGCGGGACTCAGATGGAACTTGTCACTATAGATAATCTCACCGGACTGCAGCTTCTGCGAGCAAACGCTTGCATCGCATATGGCGGGAATCGAGTCGACAACCCAGAGCGGGGGAAATTCGTGTTCTATCTCGTCGACGACGCGGTTGTACACAGCCAGGTACTCTTCCACGGCGTCTCGATCAACGGTCGGTGAGCACTGACTCCCGGGGAGTCTAGCCCGGCGCAGGAAACAAGACGGCGCACTAGCGAAGCGCGGAATCTCACGCACGTAAATGACGCGTGAAGTCCTCTGAAGCGCAGCGATCAATTCTCTGAGGCCGTGCCTGAAAGCGTCCTCGCGGGTCTGGTGAGGAGTACCTTGCATTTCCAATGCGGCGGCTGAGCGTCGCAGAAGGTCCGAGCCTCCGCCGACAACGACGACCACCGCCGGTTCGACGTCGCCGACATATTTCACAAACGAGTTCCATACGTCATTGCAGTCGCGTTCGTTCGTTTTGCTCGTGTCCTTGAAAGGCGCATTCAGGAGGGGTGGACAGCCGCCGCGGCCGAGCAGCGTCAGGGGATAGCGAGAGCCCATCAGCGCCGCAATGCCGTCGTAGACTCCCTGCGCCCTGGAATCGCCCAGGAACACGGCGGCCGGCGGCGCTGAACTCGTGCTCTTGCAATAGTTGACGTTCCTTCTTTCGGGCAAGCTGTCAAGACACAGAGCGGTGGTCCGCGGCTCGGGTTGGATCGAGCGAACATTGAGATCGAAGCGATCCGTGAAACCAGACGCCACGTAGATGGAGAGGCCTGTAGCGCCAAAAACCGCGAGGATGCCAACGAGGGCGTACGCAACACGCGTGCTGCGGCGCGTGCGAATGGGGTGCTCGAAGAGTTTGAAGGTCAGCCAGGCCAGGACGCCGCTCAGCAGCACCGCCGCAATACGCACGCTGCTCTCAGGCGTTCCTGATTCGAGAATAGTGGCGAACGACAGGAGCGGCCAATGCCACAGATAGAGGGGGTAGCTGATCACGCCGATGAGCACCAAACCTGCGCATGCCACGATCCGCCGCTGGAACCACGAATCTCCTCGCGCCCAGATGACGCACATTGCGCCCACCGTCGGAAGCAAGGTCGCCCAGCCCGGAAACGTGGTGCGACGATCGAGCAGGAAAATAGCTGCGCCAATAAGGCCGACCCCAACAATGGGCAGCACTGAGTGCGCCCACGAAGGAAGCGAGAGGTAGCGGCGACTCGGTGCAGGATCCTTGCTCAACCATCGATCGTTGCTCAACCAACGCATCTGTTCCTTTAGCCACTGCGTCATTGAACCGGGAGATTCCTTGACAACGGCCAGCAGACATCCAAGACCGAGTTCCCAGAAGCGCGAGAACGGGAAATAGAAATTGGCGACTTGCTTCTCCTGTCCGACCGCGATGCTCAGCATGAACGAAGCCGTCGTCAGCAGCGCAATCGTGATCGCAATGTTGTGCCGCCGCTTCCAGAGCAGCAAGAGCAGCATCGGCCAGACGAGGTAGAACTGCTCTTCGATGCCCAATGACCACAGATGCAGCAGCGGCTTCAATTCGGCGGCGCGATCGAAATAGCCGCTCTCCTGCCAGAGAGCAAAGTTTGAAAGAAAGGTCGAAGCAGCCGCGACGTGTTTTCCCAGATGCTCAAGTTCATCAGGCAACAGCGCAAACCAGCCGAACAACAGGCACACGGGCAGCACGATCACCAGCGCAGGTAAGATGCGCCGGATGCGTCGTGCGTAGAAGTCCGCGAGCGTGAATCTTGAGCGCCGGAGTTGCCTCAGAATGATGCTCGAGATGAGAAAACCCGAGATGACGAAAAATACGTCGACCCCGACGAAGCCGCCCGGGAAGTAATCGGGAGAGGCGTGGAATCCGATCACGGCGAGGACCGCGATGCCG
>DATAFY010000021.1:0-3617 GCA_036257205.1 Steroidobacter sp.
ATGCGCGGCCCGATCGGGCGTGACCGTGAGCGCGGCGGCCTTCAAAGCCTGTCCGAGAATCTGCCCGCCGAAGAGCGAACGGTTCCTGTTGATCTGATTGACCCGGCTGCGAAACAGGTTGACGTCGAGCTGCTCGAGCTCGAGCACTTCGTGCAAATGCTGCGGAAACGGCTGGGCGGGAGCGCTGGCGTCAGTCATTGCAATCGCTGGCCGCCGCAGTCGTAGCGGAAGGACGACGCACGGCGCAGCAGAAGCGAGGTTGCGATAGTGCAACTCTCGCCTGCCCGCGCCTCGAGCGTCAACCACAAGCCTCCGTATGAGTTCTCTTGCTTCACGCGGACACCCTCGTCCAGCCGGATCTCTTGCGCAGCGCCAGCCGCTAGCCGCCCACTGCGGACTCGGCGCCGATGCCTGTGTTTTGCCTCACATAGAGTTCTTCCCACAGTTCCTCGGCGCGGCGGTCGCGGCGCCAGAGCAGCGAGCCGATGATCACGCAAAGAAAACCCAGCGGGATCGAGTAGAGGCCGGGATTGCGCAACGCAATCAGCGGCTCTTCGAGGCCGACCAGGCTAGTCTCGCGTCCCTCGAGGCTCTTGAGCGTCTCCTGCGCGCTCTGCAAGGCGGCTTTAGCATCCCTGAGCGCGGCATCTGCCCGACGGCGAGATTCCTCGTCGGCGGCCTGGGAAATGGCTGTATCGACCTGGGCGAATCGGGCCGCCGCAGCATCGATGGTCTTCTGCGCCGCCGCGCGCTCGAGCTTGGGATAGCTCATGTTGGGCGACACCAGCACGAGCGCGATCGCCGCAAGCGTCCCCACGACCATACCGAGCACGATCCCCCCAGTGTTGCAGCGCTTCCAGTACAGCGTAAGGAGCACGCAGGGCAAATTGCTCGAGGCAGCGACCGCAAAGGCAAGTCCGACCAGGTGCGCGACGTTCTGACCTTTCGCGAGGATCCCGATCGTGATCGCCACCCCTCCGACGAAGAGCGCGCTGATGCGTGCGGCCCGCACCTCCTGCGCAGCGGTGGCGCGCTCACCCTTGATCACGCCCACCCAGATGTCATGGGACATCGCAGAGGCCGCTGCGAGCACGAGTCCCGCGACGACCGCAACGATCGTCGCAAATGCGACCGCCGCCACGAACGCGAGAAAGAAATTCCCGAGCGCCGACTCAGGTCCGCCGCCGACGAACTGCGCAAGCAGCGGCGCAGCCAGGTTTCCGCCGCGATCGAAGCCGGCGATCGTGGCAGCGCCCACGTTCAGAGCGGCTCCGGCGCCGATAATCAGCGTCAGCACATAGAAGCCGCCGATGATCGCCATCGCCCAAATCACGGAGATGCGCGCCTGCTGCGCGTTCGGCACCGTGAAGAAGCGCATCAGAATGTGCGGCAATCCCGCCGTGCCGAAAACGAGCGCCATGCCGAGCGAGATCTGATCCATCGGATTTTTGAGATACAGACCCGGCTCGAGGAAGCGTCGACCGAGATCATCCGGGCTCAGCGCCGCACTGGACTCTCCTAGGAGGTTCGCGACCTGGGCCTGGACCTTGGCGTCGCCGACGACGGCTTCAAGAAATCCCGGCAGGCTGAACCCGTACGGCGCCCAGGTGAAGACGACGAGCACGATGGACGCGATCACCAGCAGCACTGCCTTGATGATCTGCACCCATGTGGTCGCGACCATGCCGCCGAACACGACGTACGCCAGCATCAATACGCCGACGGTCGCGACCGAGATCTCGTAATCGACGCCGATCAGCGTTTTGACGAGAACGCCCCCGCCGACCATCTGGGCGGTGAGATAGATCGTGGACACCGTGATCGTCGACAGCGCGGCCGTGAGCTTGGCGGTTCTGTAGTGATTGCGAAACGCCAGGATGTCGCCGAGCGTGTACTTACCGATGTTGCGGCAGGGCTCCGCGATCACGAGCAGCACCGTGATGTACGCGACCAGCCAGCCCACGGAGTACATGAACCCGTCGTAGCCGTACAGCGAGATCAGTCCCGCGATCCCGAGAAACGAAGCAGCCGAGAGGTAATCGCCCGCGATGGCCCAGCCGTTCTGCAGACCGCTGATGGAGCGTCCAGCGGCGTAAAACTGTTGCGTCGTTCTCACCCGCTTCGCGGCCATCCATGTGACGTACATCGTAAGGGCGATGATCGCTGCGAACACCGCCAGAGTCAGGCCGCCGAAACGCTCGGGCACAGCGCCGCCCGCGCCTGCCGCGCAAGCGGGCGCGCCTGCAGCCAGCGCCGCGCCGCCTATCGAGAATTTGAGCATGCGTTTCATCGAGCCGCCTCCGCCGCGCCTTTGATCTCGGCCGTGATCGCGTCGAAATGCCGGCTGGCGTGACGCGAGTAGAAGAACGCAACCAGCCATGCGACGATGAACTCGGAGATTGCGAAAGCAAGACCGAAGTTGACGGGACCCCAGAGGCTCTGCCGGAAAAGTTCGCTCCGATACGCCGCGCCGATCGGCAAGAGGAAGTAATAAACCACCGAGAGCGCCATCAGCCCCCACAAGAATCGGGTCTTACGCCGATGCAACTCCTGAAAACGGGGGTGCGCCTCGATCGCCAGCCATTCAGTGCGCGTATTCATGTCGTCTCCGATCACTCGCCAGCCAGGCTCAAATTACTCTTCCGCCGCGATCGCCTGGTAAGCGACCGCTCACGAAATCGACGCGTGTCAGCCATGCCGTCTCCACGACGCTGGATCATGCATGCATTAGTCGTACACGGGACGATCCAGAACCACAGGCCTGCGTAGGCGCCCGATAGTAGGTTCCTCTGCCATATCCGCGTACGGCGGCCGAATCTTCAATGCCAAATCCAGAACCTCTGCCCGCGCCATCGTGATCGCCGAGGCGTTGCGGAACATCGTGTGTTCGGCATTGGCGCGCCGCCGGCAACATCAGGCTTCGTCCATCTCGAAGTGCACGACTTGCCTGCGCTGATCATGACGCAACCCCGCCCTGCGTCCGACAGCGCGCTTTCCCCATCAATCGGCCGAACCGCTGCGAGAGCAGCCGGAGGGTTTCGGGACGAACGATGGATCAATCCGCCGCAGTCGGGCCGAGAGCGAACAAGCCGATCCATGAATCAGCGACGATCCCACCAAACGCATGCAGACTTCCCCGTTGAACGGCGCGCGCCGCTGTCAAGGCCAGTGTTCTTCGCGGCGCTCCGAGTGTACGCGGAGCCCATCAATGAAGGAAACCCGCCGCCAGCTCGCAGGTGAAGAGGCCTGCCCGCGCAGTCGGGACGGCTCGGGCCGCGCGCAAGCCTCATGAGAGCCGATAATGCGGGCGTATGGACATCAACGCCCCTGAACTGCCGATCAACGACGTAATGCTTGCGCTTCGCGGGGCGCTCGCGGATCGCGCGAGCGTGGTGCTGCTGGCCCCGCCCGGCGCCGGTAAGTCGACCGGCGTCCCACCGGCATTGCTCGAGGAACCCTGGCTTGGCGCGCGCAAGATCGTCATGCTGGAGCCCAGGCGTCTCGCCGCGCGCGCGGTCGCAACACGCATGGCGCATTTGCTGTGCGAACCGGTCGGCAAGACCGTCGGGTATCGAACGAGGCTCGAGACGAAGGTCGGGCGCGAAACCCGCATCGAA
>DATAFY010000044.1:0-10541 GCA_036257205.1 Steroidobacter sp.
CCGCGGTTCGTCGCGACGGATCGCGCGCCGCAAACCCTGCGCATAGCGCGACGGCGCCAGGCGCGCGAACGGCGCCTGCAACCGGCGCATGAGCGCCTGCACTTGCTCGAAATGGCGCAACTCCTCGCGCGCCAGCCGCGACATGTGATCGGCGAGCGCCGAATCCTCCGCATAAGCGAACATCAGGCTCAGCGCGCTTGAGGCCGCTTTCTTCTCGCAGTTGGCATGGTCGAGCAGTAATTCGCGCCAACGCTCCCCGGCGAGCTCGAACCAGCGCGCCGGCGTCGGCGCGAGCAGTACGTTCTCTTCGATGGGTTCTCGCAGACTTAAGTTCATGCGGCATTGAGATACGGCTTGAGCGCGTCCAGCAACTCACGGGCGGACGTAAAGCGATCGGTGCGATCCTTGGCAAGCAGTCGATCGAGCAGCGGCTGATAGATCGACACAGGCTCTTCCAGCCTCGGGATGGGCGCATTCGCGTGCAAGTAGACCACGCCCAAGGGCGTACTCGCGGTATACGGCTTCTTGCGGGTGAGCATCTCGTAAAAAATCACGCCGAGACTGTACAGATCGCTGCGAACGTCGAGCTCATCGCCACGTCCCTGCTCGGGGCTCATGTAGTACGGCGTACCGAAGATTTCGCCCAGCCGGCTCGCCTCGGCGCGCATCTCGATGGGTTTCGCGAGACCGAAATCGATGATTGCGAGCGAACCGTCCGAGCGCAGCATGACGTTGCCGGGCTTCAAATCACGGTGCAGCACGCCGATTTCGTGGACGACCTGCAGCGCGCCCGCGATCTGAGCCAGTGTAGGCACGGCCTCCTCGCGCTGCAGGCCCCGGGCGATCTGGCCGCGTAAATCGCCGCGCGGGAAATACTCCATGGCGATGTAGGCGTGATCATCCGCGATCCCCAGATCGAAGATGCGCACGACGTTCGGATGACGGATTTTAGAGATGAGCTCGTACTCCTGCAGGAAACGCGCGAACTGCTCGTGCGAGTCGGCTTCATGGGTTTCCCGCAGCACCTTCAGCACCACTATTTCGCCCGCGCGCTCGCTTTCGGCGAGATAGACCATCGACATGCCGCCTACCGCGAGCTCGCGCACGAAACGATGGCCGCGAATTGTGATCGGGCCGAACCGACAGAGTTGCTCGGCCTGCGGGCCGGTGCGCAACAACGCGAGGTGCTGGCGCCGGCGCAACACGGCCTCGCGCAGCGCATCCGCCATGCGTCGGTGATCGATGCGCTCCCTCACGAGACAATCAATCGCGCCGCGCTCGATGACTTGGGCTGCGAGCGCCGGATCCCCGCGAGGCGCGAAGTACATCACCGGAGGAAAGTCCGGCCGGTGCATTAGATTTTCGAGCCATTCCCGGCCGCACCCGCACTCGACCTGATCGTCGAGCAACACGGCGTCATACCCCACGGCGGTAAAGGCGCGATGAAGACGCCCGGCCTGCATCGGGGCGTGAATGCGGCATTCGCCTTGCGGCCAGATGATCTCGATGTGGTGCTCGAGGGCGCGTCCGAAGTCGGCATGATCGGTGATGATCATGATGCGCGGCGCGATGAGCGAGCGGCTTGTCGCGGCGGCGTTGCTGGTGAGTGTGAGCGTCGACGCCATGACCGCTTACGCTCGGGGTCTGGCGCCGCGCCTCACACGGCGCGGATCGCTTTGAGGGAGCCCTTCTGCGACTGCCGCCGGCGCGCCTTGGCCTGATCCGAGCGGTCCTCTTCCAGTCGCGCCAGGTAATCAGGCGTGACATCGCCGGTCACGTAGTTCCCCGAGAAGCACGAATCGTCGAAAGACTGAATATGTGAGTCATGGTGCAGGCATGCCCGCACCAGATCGTCGAGATCCTGATAAACCAGACGATCTGCGCCGATGAGCTTGGCCACCTCCTCTTCGGTGCGCCCGCTCGCCACCAGCTCGGAGGCCGACGGCATGTCGATCCCGTACACATTCGCGAACCGTACGGGCGGCGCCGCCGAGGCGAAGTACACGCGCCGCGCGCCGGCCTCGCGCGCCAGATCGATGATCTGCGCCGAGGTCGTGCCGCGAACGATCGAATCGTCGATCAGCAGCACGTTTTTGCCGCGGAACTCCAGATCGATGGCGTTGAGCTTGGAGCGCACGGATTTGGCCCGTTGCTCCTGGCCCGGCATGATGAACGTACGGCCGATGTAGCGGTTCTTGACGAAACCTTCGCGGTACTTGATGCCGAGAAGTTGCGCGACCTGCACCGCCGCCGTGCGGCTCGTGTCCGGAATGGGGATCACTACGTCGATGTCGTGATCCGGCCAGATCCTGCGGATCTTTTCGGCGAGCAGATCGCCCATCCGCAAGCGCGCCTTGTGCACGGAAATGTTGTCGATGATCGAATCCGGGCGCGCGAAATAGACGTACTCGAAGATACATGGCGAGTGACAGGCGAGCGGCGCGCACTGCTGCGAATAGAACCGGCCGTGCTCGTCGATGAACACCGCCTCGCCGGGACCGACGTCGCGCAGCAGCGTAAAGCCGAGCATGTCGAGGGCGACGCTCTCGGAGGCGAGCATGTACTCGGCGCCCAACGCCGAGTCGCGCTTGCCGATCACCAGCGGCCGGATGCCGTGCGGATCGCGGAACCCGAGCAGCCCGTGCCCCACGATCAGCGAGACCACGGCAAAGCCGCCGCGGACCCGTCGGTACACCGCACTGACGGCGGCGAAGATGTCCGCCGCTGAGGCGCGCGGCGTGCCGGCGCGCGACAGTTCGCTCGCCAGCACGTTGAGCAGAACCTCGGAATCTGAGCTCGTATTGAGATGCCGAAGATCTTCGCGGATCAGCGCTTCCGCCAATTCCGCGGCGTTCGTCAGGTTCCCGTTGTGCCCCAGACAGATTCCATAGGGGGAGTTGACGAAAAAGGGCTGTGCTTCGGAGGAGGAGTCGCAGCCTGCCGTGGGATAGCGCACGTGACCGATCCCGATGTTCCCCTTCAGCGCGAGCATGTGCCGTTGCTGAAACACATCACGCACAAGACCGGTCTGCTTGCGCATGAGCAGCTCGCCCTCATGACAGGTCACGATTCCGGCGGCGTCCTGACCGCGATGCTGCAGCACCGTCAAGGAGTCATAGAGCTGCTGATTGACCGCAGAGTGTCCAACGATCCCAACGATGCCGCACATGATCTCTACACTCCCGCCGCCGAGGGCTCATCGCTTCTCAACGCAGCGCTTTGTTCAAGCGTCTTCATGCCAGTCTCCGCGAACGCCTGTATCCACCCGGCGAATTCGCTGGCGTAGGGCAGGAACTTGGACTCCTTCCACCACTGGACGCCTTTTAGCCCTACGAACTCGCCAAGCAACACGCATACAGCGACCACGACGGCGCCGCGCACCAAACCGAACACCACGCCGAGCAAGCGATCCACCAGGACGCTGAGCCCCGAATAACGCAGGAAGTATCCCAATATGGCGGCGAGCAACCCGCCTGCAAGCAGTACGGCGATGACAATCATGACCCGAGCCGCCCACGTGCTCGCCGGCCGATCCCCGATCATCCCGCCCAAGTAAGGCTCCAGCACGGGCGCATATCGCCATGCCAGCCATAGACCGCATAGCCAGGCGAGTAGGCCGATGGCTTCACGCAGAAAACCGCGGAAGCCGCCCAGCAGCGCCGAGACGAGCAGGACGCCGACGATGAGGTAATCGACGGCGTTCATGGGCATTGGCGCAGGCGCGCGGGCGGCGCGAGCGGATGGGCGATCGGAGGCTGCGAACACACAAGACGACAAACGACGGCGGAGTGGGCCATGATCAGTGGTTATGTGTGCAGTGACGCTGCGGTCCTATCGTCCCAAGGACCACGTGTAAGTCCTGGGTCTTCGAGGCGCGCGGATTCTATCAGCGGCCTGCTTCCGGCGCCGCATCAGCTCTCCGTAAGGCGCCGAGCCAACCACATTCAAGGATGCGCCACGATGGCCGCCCCAGGCGCTTTGGCCTTCAGGGCATTGAGCGCTGCTTCGGCCCGGGCCCGTTCCTGCATCGGTCCTACCCGTACGCGATACAACGTCACTGCGCCGCTGCGAACAGGCATGACGAAAGCCGAGCGACCCGCCGCCCGCACCTCGGCGGCAAGTCGATCCGCCGTCGCCTGTTTTGAAAAACTACCCAGTTGCACCACCCAGCCGCCTGCACTGACCTGCGGCGCATTCGCTGTCGCCGCGGGCCTCTCAGGCGCCTCGCTCGCGCTCCTCTCACTGGCGCTCCTCTCACTGGCGCTCCTCAAGCGCGCGGGGTCCGTCGGCTTTTCATCTACAACCGGCGGCTGCGGCTCCTGCGCCGTACCCTGCACGGATGAGCCGAGCGAATCGTTCGAGGGCGTCTGCACGGGCGATTCTGTGTTTGCTTGCACCGCTTCGCCGGGCGGAGCGGGCGCAGCGACGCTGGCGGGGGGAGCTGCGGCGGTCTGCGGCGGCGGCGAACGCTCCACGATGGCGCGAGAGGATGCGTTGGCGCGCGGCTGCTGCAGGTCGATGGTGTAGGTCGTGAACGTCGCTTCCGCTGTCGCGCGCTCGCTCGTGGGCCCGTGCGGACCGTCGCGGCCGGACAGCATTTCTGGAATCAGAATGATCGCCGCCGCCATCAACACAGCAGCGCCGACCAGACGTTCTTTGACCTGTCTCTCCACGGCCGGAAGTATAAGAGGCGGGCGAACCTCGAAGCACGCGAGGCGCGAATTACGGCGCCGACTGCAGCCGCTCCAGCGCCGGCCCTACGGTGAGGAAGGACCCGAACACAACGATTCTGTCCTCGGGGTGAGCGAGCTGCTCGGCGAGGGCGCAGGCTTGCGCGACGTCCTCGAGGGCTGCGACCACGTGTGCGCCGGCCCGCTTGAGGCGATCCGCTAATTGAGCGGGCGGAACTGCGCGAGCGCCCGATAGGCCTGCAACGACCCATGCATCGATCACGCCGGCCAGCGCCGCGGCGACGCCCTCGATGTCCTTGTCGCCCAGGATGCCGCAGACGGCGATGGTGCGTCCTGCGCGGGGCCGGGCGGTGAGTTGCGCCGCCAGGGTCTGCGCGGCGGCCGGATTGTGAGCGACGTCGAGAATCCACTCGTGCTGCCGGCGAATGATCTGAAAGCGCCCGGGCAATCGCACCTCGCGCAATCCTTTTTCGATGGCGGCGCGGTCGATCCGCAGCCGATCGGAGAGACGCTCGAGAACGCACAGGACGGCGGCGGCGTTATCAAATTGGATATCGCCCGGCAGCGCCGGCCGCGGAAGGTCATCCAGTACGCCCTTCTGTCCGCGCCAGCACCAGCGATCCGCCGTGCGCGTCCAATCGAAATCGTGTCCGAGCCTCAGAAGCTCAGCCCCCAGGCTTGCGGCGGCGCCGGCAACCGAAGCGGGCATGCTGCGCGATCCGAAGACCGCGGGCCGACCGGGCCGAAAGATGCCGGCCTTCTCTGCACCGATGGTTTCCACGTCCCCGCCAAGCCAGTCGCAGTGGTCCAGGGCGACGGAAGTGATCAGCGCAACGTCGGCGTCCACGACGTTCACGGCGTCGAGGCGCCCCCCCATGCCCACCTCGAGCACGATCGCATCGAGCCCTGCAGTCTCGAACACGAGCAGCGCTGCGAGCGTATTGAATTCGAAAAACGTCAGCGTGTCGGCGCCGCGCGCCGCGTCGATCCGCTCGAAGGCGGCCACCAGCGATGCATCGCAGACCTCCCGACCTGCAATCGTGATGCGCTCTTGGTAGCGAATCAGGTGCGGCGAGGTGAACACGCCGACTCGGCGGCCTGTCGCGCCGATGATCGCGGCCGTGAGCGCTGCGCTCGAGCCTTTACCGTTCGTCCCGCCGATCGTGACGACAGGACATCGGGGCGGACGCCAATCCAGTCGTGCGAGCGTACGCTGCAATCGATCGAGCCCGAGATCGATCGGGCTCGGATGCAGCCTCTCCTGCCAGGAGAGCCATTCCGACAGTGAACGAGGAACCTCACGCATAGATGGAATGAGCGGCCCGAAGGCGATACGGATGCTCGCGCGGATCTACACGCGATCGCGCATCCGCGCTGGCTGCATCAAGGGCTGGCGGCGGGGGTTGGGCGATGCATGAAGATCGTGAGCAGTCCCGCGATCCGATCGCGCATGTCCCGGCGGTCGACGATCATGTCGAGCGCGCCATGCTCGAGCAGAAATTCGCTGCGCTGGAAGCCCTCGGGCAAAGTCTCACGCACGGTCTGCTGGATGACGCGCGCGCCCGCAAAGCCGATGAGCGCCTTGGGCTCCCCGATGTTCACATCTCCGAGCATGGCCAGACTCGCAGAAACCCCGCCCGTGGTGGGATCGGTCAGCACTGAGATGTACGGCAGCCGGGCTTGGGCCATTCGCGCGAGCGCTGCGCTGGTTTTGGCCATTTGCAGCAGCGACAGCAGGGCTTCCTGCATGCGCGCGCCGCCGCTTGCGGAAAAGCAGACGAGCGGCTTGCGATGTTCGAGGCAATGCTCCACCCCGCGCACGAATCGCTCGCCGACGGCCGAGCCCATCGAGCCGCCGAGGAAGGTGAACTCAAACGCGCACGCCAAGATCGGCATGCCGTGCAACGCACCGCTCATCACGATCAGCGCGTCGTTCTCGCGCGTGGTCTTCTGCGCCTGCTGCAAGCGATCCCGGTATTTCTTCGTATCTCGAAATCTCAGCGGATCCTCCGGCCCGATGTTCTCGGCAAGCTCTGAGTAGCTGTCCGGGTCGAGGAAGCGTTCGAGGCGCGCGCGGGCGCCGATCCGCATGTGATGAGCGCATTTCGGGCACACGTGCAGATTGCGCTCAAGCTCCGCCCGATACAGCACGGCGTCGCAGGCGGCGCATTTCATCCACAGCCCTTCGGGGACCGAGCGCGTCCGGCGCTCCGTCTTGATCCGCGAGGGCATGATTTTTTCGAACCAGGTCATTCACGCTCCAGTCTCATCAGGGGCGCAGCATCATAGCTGCTCGAACGTCCACCGTTGACCGTCTTCGTCTGTAAGGCTCAGGGGGCCGCTGTCCACAGCGCCGCAGGCTCGCTCGGCAGCCCCAGCGCGCTCGAATAGCGCACGCCATGCAGATACAAGCCGCTCGCGGGGGCGGTGATCCCGGCTTGCCGCCGATCGCGGGCCGCAAGGACCTCGCTCGGCCACGCCACAGGCCGCTCCCCCGTTCCAATCGCAATGAGAACGCCGGCGATATTGCGCACCATGTGGTGCAAGAACGCATTCGCCATCACGGAAAGGATCACCAGATCGCCCCGGCGAGCCACGCTGATCTCGTGGATGCAGCGCATGGGCGTGCGCGCCTGGCATTCTGCGGCGCGAAACGAGGTGAAGTCGTGCTCACCCAACAGCTGCTGGGCGGCGGCATGCATACGGGTTTCATCGAGCGCGTCGCGCACCCACGACACACGGTGCGCCGCAAGCGCCGGACGCGGCGTGCGATTCAGGATCACGTAGCGATACCGCCGCGCAAGCGCGCTATAGCGGGCGTGAAAGGCGTCGGGCGTCTGCCGCGCCCACAGCGCGCTCACCTGCGGCGGAAGGTTCGTGTTCGCCCCCAAAACCCAGCTGCGCTCCGTACGCGAGGCGAGGGTATCGAAGTGCACCACCTGCATCGCCGCATGGACGCCCGCGTCGGTGCGCCCGGCTGCAGTGACGACCACAGGATGGTCGGCGACCTTGCTCAGAGCGGCTTCCACCGCAGATTGGACGCCCAGCGCGTGCGCCTGGGCTTGCCAGCCGGCAAACGCGCTGCCGTCGTACTCAAGACCGAGTGCGATGCGGGGCATATGAGGGCCCGAGACTCGGAGCCTCAAGGCTTCCAGTGTGCTAGCGAATGGACTCCATGAGACGCTGCGCCTCCTGCTTCTGGCCGGGGTCTCCCTCCGCGAGCACCTCCTCCAGAATGCTGCGAGCGCCCTCGGGGTCGCCCATATCCATGTAGGCGCGCGCCAGATCAAGCTTGGTGCCGACTTCGCTCATCGTCACAGGCTCGAGCTCGGAGAGCTCCATTTCCGTTGTGACCTGCCGGTTAGTCGACTCGCGGTCCTCGCCCGAGGGAACTTCACCGACGCCCAGATCGAGCCGCTGCGAGTCAGTGTGAGCGTTCGTGAGATCCACTTGATCGATGTAGATGGTCCCTGTGTTCTCGAGGTCGTCCTCGAAGGTCTGCTGCGCCTCGAATCCCTGCGCGGCGATCGACGGCGCGAGCTGCGTACGGTCATCGTCGCGCAACGGCGAGGACATCCCGCGCAGTTTGTTCTCGAGGCTTGAGGTGCCCTCGAGCGCGCCGGAATGATCGATGTCGTCGAGGTCCAGTCCGAGGTCATCGATCGACAGCTCGGCGGTTTGTTCCGCGCCCGCTCTGCCGTAGGAGACCCGCTCTCGAATCGAGCTGGAGGCGCGATCGAGCATCGGCGACTCGAGCGTAGGCGTCTGCTGCGTGCGCGCAGTGGTCGGCGTCGGGTTCCGCTCGCCTGCCGGCGGCTCATCTAGCATGAAGTCGAGGCTTGATCCGCTGGAAGCGGCCGCCTTGCGCTCACCGGTCGCGAACTCCAGATCAAGCCCCGCTGCGGATTGCTCAGCCTGCGGCTCACCGAACAGGTCCACATCGACGCGCCCCTCGCCGCCTTCGAGATTCACGTCGAGGAAATCCATGCCCGCGCTCGCCCCGCCCTTGAACATCGACTCTTCGGGGGCGATCTGCTTGCCCATGATGGCGACTTTGTCCCATTCCCCGGCTGATGCCGGCGCTGAAGATTCGCGCAGGTCGCGCGCCGCCTCCAGGAACAGGTCCTTATTGCCCCAGACGAAGTAGATCTCGAGCAGTTTCAGCTTCAGATCCCGACGGCTCGGCTCACGTTCAATGGCGATCTTCACCAGATCGGCGGCCTGGTCGTACAGGCCATAGGCCATGTGGAAATCAGCTTCGGCGAGCGGATCCTGCTGATCGGGACTCCCCGCGGTCTCCTCGACCCCAGAAGCGATGAGCGGCTCGGATCGGCGCGTGGGCGTCGGGGCCGGTTGTTCAAACGGCTCTTCTTCCTGGGCCTGCTCCTCCTCGAGGAATGCGACTGGACGCCTCTCGCGCGGCTCCCAGTCGAAACTGAACGATCCGAGCGCATCCGCTTCCTCGGCGGACGCACGGCGCCGGCGCACAACCACGCCCACCAGCGCCAGGACGAGCAACACACCGAAGAGGACCGGGGCCCACCAGTATTGCGCGAACCACTGACCGATCCGCTCGCCCCAGCTCGGCCCTTGGGCAGCAGGCCTCGCCGGCGGCCGCCGCGCGGTTCGATGCACGCCCGGGGCGGGGGTGTTCGCCGGTGCAGCCGCTTGGGCCTGGCTCGGCGCCGGCTCAGCGCTTGGGTTGGCCACCGGCGTCTCATCAACGTTTTGCTGAGCGGCCGCAAGCTCCGGATTGGGGATCGCAACGCGCTTGTCGTCCGGCCGTGGCGTTGCCGCGTCGGCGGGCGGGCGCTCAGCGGAGGCCTGCTCTGCGAGCCTCTGCGATGCGCCGGCCGGCGAGGCGGGGCTCTCGTCCGGCGTGACCAGGCGCAGGCGATCGATGTCCTCGACGCTCTGCGTGGGCGCGGCTGCCCCTTGCCATTCGGCGTTTTGACGCGACACTTCGGCGTACGCATCCCCGGCGGTGATCGCTTCGATTTCCGCAATCTCGGGGATGCGCAGCACGCTGCCGGCGCGCAGCTGATTGATGTTGCCGTTGAATGCAGCCGGATTCGCCCGGAAGAGCGCAATCATCGTCCGGTTCACCGTGGTCGGCGAGCCGGGATTGACGCGGCTTACTATCTTCCAGAGATTGTCATTGCGCGAGACCGTATATTCGCCGCGCACAGGCTCTGCGGGAGCCTGCACAGGCGCGGCGGGCTGCTCCGGCTCGAGCGGCTCCTCCTGGGCGATGCTGGACTCTTCTGCAGCGGGCGCCGGCGTGAGACCTTCTTCTCCTGCGGCCGCTGCCGACAGCTCGGGCTCAGGCGCCGGCGTCTCGAGCGGGGCGGGCCGTTCAATACGGCCGGCGCTCGGGGCCCCCGCCTGCGGCGTGCTCACGGGGGCCGACATCTGCGGCTCCGAGGGCATGAAGACGGGCGGATCGAGCAGCACGGTGTATTCGCGCACCAGGCGCCCGCGCGCCCAACTCGCCTCGACCAGCAACGTGACGAACGGCTCAGTGACGGAGCGGTTGGAGCGGACCCTAATCGCGGCCTCATCGCGCGAGCGGCTGATAGAGAACTCGAAGCCCGACAGATATGCCGGACGTTCGATTCCATAGCGCGTGAACAGATCCGCGCTTGCGAGCGCGACCTTCAGTCCAGCGAGTTCCTCGGGGGTCGGGGAGATCAGTTCGATTTCTGCGTCGAACGGCTGATTGAGAGCGGAATGCAGACGGATTTCGCCCAGGCCGAGCGCGTACAGCGTCGCCGGGGACAGCAAGGCACCCGTCAGCAGCAGGCGCGGCAAGTGTCGTCTCATCACCTCTCCGATACCCTGTCCTGAAAG
>DATAFY010000068.1:0-5149 GCA_036257205.1 Steroidobacter sp.
GTTCTTGGCGAGCACGTCGAGGGGAACGTTGCCGCCCAGCACCACGGTATCGTTGAAGGCCTTCAAGTCGTACTTCGCGCCGAGCGCCTCGCGAGCCCTGTCGCGCTGGCGGTTGATCTCGCTGTGGCCCACCTTGTATCCGCAGGCCTGGCCCGGCCACGCACAATAACGATCGACTTCGCTGGCGACCTCTTCGAGGCTCGAGCCGTTGGTGGAGGCGAACCACTGAATTGCTTGCTGGCGCGTCCAGCGCTTCGCATGCAGGCCGGTATCGACGACGAGTCGACAGGCGCGGAAGGCGATGGACTGCAGGTATCCCAGGCGACCGAACGGATCGTTGTCGTAGACGCCGAGTTCCGAAGCGAGTTGTTCGGCGTAGAGCGCCCAACCTTCCGAGTAGGCGTTGAACGCGAGCAGCGACCGGCACAGCGGCAGCTTGAACGTGTATTCGCCCTGCCACACGTGGCCCGGAATGGACTCGTGATAAGTGAGCGTCGGCAAGTTGTAAGTGGTCCAGTTGCTCATCGTGTGCAAGTTGATCCAGAATTTGCCGGGCACCTTGCCGTCGATGGTGCCCGCGCCGCCGTAGGCGCCCGGCGCGCCGGGCTCCATCTCGGGCGGCATGCGTTTGATCTCCAGATTGCCCGGCGCAAGCGTGGCGAACGCGCGAGGCAGGCGTGACCGAACGTCTCTTACGCGCTCATCAAGGTAAGCTATGAGGCGAGCGCGTCCTTCATCGCTGTCCGCAAAATGAAAGCGCTCCTGCTTGTGGAGCGCCGTCATGCGCTCGCCGACCGTCCCCTGCGTCATGCCCTGGCTCTTCAGAATGGCGTCCATCTCGGACTGCAGCGCCCGCAGTTCTTCGCGCCCCCGCTCGTGAATCTCATTCGGCGTCATGCGCGTCGTTGTAGCCGCTCTGAGCGTCCATGCGTAATACGCATCTCCCTGCGGAAGCTTCCACACGCCTGCATCGCTGGTTGCACGCCGGCGATGCGCCTCCAGCTCGGCGATTTGACGGTCAAGCGCCGGAGCAATTTTTTCCGCAGCAATTGTCGCCGCCATGGCGGAATAACCGCCCGGCATTCCTTTCGTCCGCTTCGCGAGCGAGGCCACGAGCGACCAGTCCGAGATATTCCCGCTTCGCGCGATCTTGATCTGATAAAGCGTCTTGTCCAGTAGAAAATTCGGCGCGATCACACCCTGCGCCGCCGCGCTTCGAAGACGTCCGGTCTCCCCGTCCAATTGATCGGCGTAAGCCTCTAGTCGAGACAGATAGGCGTCCGCATCCTCTTTCGTCTCCACCGTGTGCTGCTCGTCCAGCAGGCTGGGGATCTCAAGAAAAGCGCCGGTGTTCTGTGCGACTACATAGGGGGCGTTGCGCCACGACCAGTTCTGATTGAGCAGCGCCGTATCGCCATAGGGGAAGGCAAACCCTTCTGCCGCAAACTTGTGCGCCGTGCGCATGACATCCAAATCGATGCGTGAGGGGTCGCTCAGAGCCGAAGCATCGAGCGATTTCATACTCTCGAGCCGCTTCGCGACCCGCTCCGCGATGACCTCCTGTCCGGCCGCGGAGCGGTCAGACAGCTTGGCTTTGAGCGCAGCACGGGCGCCGTTGTCTATGCCCAGGCTGGTCGCGGTCTCCGGATAGTCGATCAGCAGTTCTTCGGCGAATTTCGCCAGCAGCTTCTCGGCCGCTGCATCTTCGCTGGCTCCGACAGCGCGTGCAGGCAGGTTGGCTACGGCGATAGCAGCGCCGGCGCCCACGATGAAATCGCGGCGGTTGGTGCTCATCCAAGATTCTCCCCGTAAGAGCGTTTTGTCGCGCCTAATGATATCTGGAGCGGGCAAAGAAGCGAGCGCATATGCGCACTTGCGCTTCATACCCGTTTCCGACCTGCGCACATGTCGGGCGCGATGGGGTGGCGCGAGCGCCGGCGAGCGGCGTGAGGCGCGGGAACGCATCAATTACGCAGGTTTGTGCAGCGCCGAACCTTCTGAGGTCCTGCCGGCTTTCTTTTCGAGCTCTAATAAGTATGGCCCGTGTCGGCGCGCAACCCGCGGATTCGTCTTTGAGATGGAGGGCCAACACCATGAGCAAAGCACTTGTTCAAAAGATCGTGCCGCATCTGTGGTACGCGAATGAGGCCGAAGAGGCCGCCGAGTTTTACGCGACGGTCTTTCCCGACTCACGCGTTGATCGCGTGACTTCGTTAGCTGCGGATTCACCTAGCGGGCCTGCCGGTTCGGTCCATGTCGTCGAGTTCACGCTCTGCGGTCAGGCGTTCATAGCGATCAGCGCCGGCCCGCACGAGGCGTTCAATGACGCAGTCTCGTTCCTCGTGAATTGCAGTTCGCAGGCGGAGATCGATCGTTACTGGAACGCGCTGCTGGAGAACGGCGGAAAACCTCAGGCATGCGGCTGGATCATCGACAAGTACGGCGTCCGGTGGCAGATCGTGCCGACCGTGCTTGGTGAAATGATGACCGATCCGGATCGGAAGAAGGCCGGACGTGTGGCGCAGGAAATGTTGAAACAGGTGAAGTTCGACGTCGCGAAGCTAGAGGCGGCGTACCGAGGCGGCTAAGCTTTGGGACGGCCTCCTCGTCACTTTGCATTCGTCTTCTCCTCCAGCGCCGCCCATCGCTCGAACGCTTCTTCGAGCAGCCGCTCGATATCGCTGAGGCGCGCACGGTCCGCTTTGATCTGCTCCGGACCTTGCTTGTGGTATTCGGCGTTGATCATTTGTTCTGTGAGCGCGTGTTGTTCGATTTCCAGTGCTTCGATCTGGCCGGGCAGTTGTGCGAGCTCGCGCGTTTCCTTGTAGCTCAACTTCGCCGACGCCTGCGCGCGCGGCGCGTCGGTCTTCGGTTCGGCTTTCGGTCTTGTCGGCGCGACGGGCGCAGGTTTTGGACGTTGCGCAAGCCAATCGGTGTAACCGCCGACGTACTCGCGCCACTTGCCATCGCCCTCCGCGACGAGCGTTTGCGTCACGACGTTATCGAGGAACGTGCGGTCGTGACTGACGAGCAGCAACGTTCCTGCGTACGTCTGCAGCGTCGTTTCCAGCAACTCGAGTGAATCGATGTCCAGGTCGTTCGTCGGCTCGTCCATCACGAGCACATTTGTAGGACGTGCAAATAGGCGTGCGAGCAGCAGGCGATTGCGTTCACCGCCGGAGAGCGCCTTTACCGGTGAGTTCGCTCGCTGCGGCGGGAAAAGGAAATCGCCGAGATACGTCATCACGTGCTTGCGGTCGTCGCCGATCTCGATCCAGTCCGAGCCGGGACTAATGGTCTCGGCCACTGATTTTTCCTCATCGAGCTGGTCGCGCATCTGATCGAAATAGGCGACCTGAACGTTTGTTCCGAGGCGAATGGAGCCTGCGTCCGGTTCGATCTGCCCCAGAATGAGCTTTATGAGAGTCGACTTGCCCGCCCCGTTCGGGCCGATCAGGCCGATGCGGTCGCCGCGCTGAATCCGCATCGAGAGATCGCGCACGATCGTGCGTTCGCCAAATCGCTTGGAGACGCCAAGGAATTCCGCCACTAGCTTGCCCGAGCGCTCCCCGGCTTCCAGCGTCAACTTAACCGAGCCCACGCGTTCGCGCCGCGCAGCGCGCTCTGCGCGCAGTGCTTCGAGACGTCGCACGCGTCCCTCATTGCGAGTGCGCCGCGCCTCGACGCCTTTGCGGATCCACACTTCCTCTTGCGCCCAGTATTTGTCGAACTTGCGGTTCGCGACGTCCTCCGCGGCGAGCTGTTCGCCTTTTCGCGTCTCGTAGGCGGCGAAATTGCCTGGATACGAACGCAGCAGCCCGCGATCGAGCTCGACGATGTGCGTAACGACGCGATCCAGAAACGCCCGATCGTGGGTCACGACCACGAGCGCGGGCACCTTGAGAAGCAGATCCTCCAGCGTCGTGATGCCGTCGATGTCCAAATGGTTCGTCGGCTCATCGAGCAACAGCACATCCGGCTCCAACGCCAGCCCTAGAGCGAGGGCCGCACGCTTGCGTTCGCCGCCTGAGGCCGTATCTGGCGGGCGATCGGCGGCGACCTTGAGCCGCTGCATGCATTCAGTGAGCTTCGCCTCGAGCGCCCACCGCTCGCGATCGTCGTGCATCGCATCGAATCGACCGCGTTCGACAAGGCTTGCCCGCAGTGTGGCGGCGGGCGGCAACAGCGGCTCCTGCTCGACGAGCGCCACATGTAGTGCATCGCGCATGGCCAGTTCGCCGTCATCCAGGGGCGCGGCGCCTGCAATCACGTTCAAAAGCGAGGACTTGCCGGTGCCATTGCGGCCGATGAGCCCCACCCGCTCGCCTTCGCTAATCGAAAACTGGGCCCGATCGAGCAATGGATGCAGCCCGAACTTGAGTTCAGCGTTCCGGACGGTCAGCAGCGGCATAGGGGAGAAAGAGAACAGTGGAGTAGGAGGAGGAGATTCAGACCAGGAAGGCCCCGGATTCCGATCCCTGTTCCAATCATACCGGCGTTCGGCCGCCGTTCGCCGGCAACCCGCTTTCCGTTGCAACCTTCCGTAACGCGGCTGCATCTGAACCATCATTCACCGCTGTTGCGGGAAGTTTGGAAACCTGAAGGAGAGCCGCCATGACTGCACTTGAAAACCTCAGTGAAACCACCCGGCGTGGGTTGTGCTTGGCGATGTCTGTTGCGATCGTCGGCTTCGCCCTCATTGTGGGTTCGATGACCGCCGACGCCGCCTACGCCGACGCTGCACGCGCTCATGTGTATGTGGTGCAGCTTGCCTAAGCGCAGGAGCGTGGCGGAGGAGATGGAATGCGGGTAGGGGACAGCGGATAGGAGATTGGTCAGCGGATCAACCACTCTGACCTGTCGCTATCCCCTGTCCCCTACTTACCGTCCCGGTCGCGTGCGACGAGTCGACATCCGCTTTCCGATCGCGGGTGTGTCGCCCCTCATTTGCGGATGCGATCGCGAGATCGCTGTGGTTCGTCATGACGCCGCAGCGGGAGTCTCGAATCCGATTGAATGATCTAGTCTGTCGGCGCTCATCGGTTTGCGTTGCTGGGACGCGCTCGCCCCCATGCAATGATCACGGGCGCGCGGCCATGTTGCATGCGGGACGCGACAGGCTCGTTGCAGGCGTTGGTTGGCCGCAACG
>DATAFY010000074.1:0-2839 GCA_036257205.1 Steroidobacter sp.
CGACGCCCTATCGCGTCTGGGTATCCGAGATCATGTTGCAGCAGACGCAGGTTGCGACGGTCATTCCCTACTACGAGCGCTTTATGCAGCGCTTTGCGGACGTCGCCGCGCTGGCGGCGGCCCCGATCGATGAAGTGCTCCACGTGTGGACAGGGCTCGGGTACTACGCCCGCGCCCGCAACCTGCATCGCGCCGCACAGCGGATCGTGACGGAACACGCGGGCGAGTTCCCCGCGACCATCGAGGCCGTGCGCTTGCTGCCTGGGGTCGGTCGCTCGACGGCGGGCGCCGTGCTCGCGCTGTCCATGTCGCAGCGACATCCGATTTTGGACGGCAACGTGAAACGCGTGCTGACGCGCTACTTCGGCGTCGAGGGCTTCCCGGGCGAGGCGGCCGTCGAGAAGCGGCTATGGTCGCTCGCCGAGCAGTGCACCCCCGCCGACCGGGTCGCGCACTACACGCAAGCGATCATGGATCTCGGCGCAACGGTGTGCGTGCGCTCGCGCCCGGCGTGCAACGCGTGTCCGCTGCAGGAGAACTGCGTCGCGCGCACCGATGGTCGCCAGGCGCAGCTTCCCACGCCCCGGCCTAAGAAGGCGCGTCCGCAGCGCGTTGCGCACGTGCTCATCCTGAAGCGCGAAGACGGTTCCGTGTTGCTCGAACAGCGGCCGTTCGCAGGCCTGTGGGGCGGACTGTGGACGTTTCCCCAGTTCGAAGACCCCGCGTGCGCAACGGTATGGCTTAACAGGGTTGCGCCCTCATCCGTGAATGCAGACGGGCGGCTTCAGAGCGCCAGCGCACAACGTCTGCCGGCGTATCAACATGCATTCACGCATTTCGATCTGACGCTGCATCCCGTGGTCGTTGCCGCGCAAGCGGATGCAACGGTTGCGGAGGGCGACGGCTATCGGTGGTACGACGCGCGGCGACCTGCGCAAATCGGCCTGGCAAAGCCCGCGCTCGATCTCATTCGCGCGTTGCAGTCCGAAGTCAGTGAAACGAGCCCACGCCAGCAGGCATTGCTGTGATGCCAGGCAAGTGACTGGAGGTTCGCGGTTTAGGGCTGACGCGTACAGGCGGCAACGCGCCACATCCCCATCGCCTGATGTACCTCCGGGCGGCGAAGCGCCTCGGCCGCGAGGTCACCGATATCGACTCGCAAAACGGCCTCGCTGTGCTGCGCTACACCGCGCAACCCGAGTTCCACAATCGTAACGGTATGACCTTCATGGCCGTCGCGAGCAGCCGAACGCTTCTGGCCAGCCTTATCGGCGCGACGGCGGCGCGTCGTCGGGTCGCAGAAACTACCCAAAGCGAGCGACGCATACGCGTTGACTGTAGGGATGACCCGTGTCCATGCGTAAGCGCAATCCTGCGATGGCTCGGGATCCTCGCTGATGGCGCGGGCCGATAGGATCATGCAGGCTGCTGTATTCGGGAAGCTGGAGATGATCATGACGCGACATCGAAGTTTCGCATCGCTCGCGTTGCTGGCGCTTGCGGCGGTGAGCTTCGCGGCGGCGCAGCAGCAGGAGGAGCCGCAGGAAAAGCAGCAGGAAAAGCAGCAGGAAAAGCAGCAGGAGCAGCAGGACCAGAGTGCCCCGCGAGCCGCCTCGAGCCCTCACCAGCGTGAGTCAACGTCCACCCCCGCTTCAGAAGCGCCTGCGACGAGCGGCGCAGAGCCGACATCTGCCGCTTCGCCGCATCAGCAACAGGCGACGGGTAAGAGCAAGGCTGAGCACGACAAGATGATGAAAGACTGCATCAAGACGCAGCAGGCGACGAACTCATCCATGACCTCAGACCAGGCGAAGAAAACGTGCATGGATCAGATGCAGCAGTCTAAGACTCAGAAACATGAATAAGGGCGGATCTTCCGCCTGAGGCCGTGAGCTCGACGGCGCCTTGCGTATCGGCGCGAGGCGTCTGCGGGCCATCGCGAAAACAAAAAGAGCCGGAAAGAGAGTCGGCCGTTAGACGCCCATTGCTCGAGAACGCGCTGCCGGCTATCTGCGTGAGCTGATTTCACGGCGGGCGCCGGGAGCATGGATGCTATGCTGGCGCCGCGGGCGCGCTCGAACCGCCTTGCCGGTCCGGAAGAATGAAAAGACGAGGCGCAACAGCCGCGATTCCGCAGGTAGCGAGCATTCCTGTGCAGGGCGGCAGCAGCCGCGACTGTGAAACGCGCCGTGGGTGCCTCAGGCGTTTACAAGCGCATCGAGATCGCTGCGCCTGGCATCCGGCGGTCGCCCCAGTGTACGGGCCATGATCTTTCGCGGGCGCTTGTCGATGCGCGGAGCTGAACGACGCCCTCGGAGGGCTTTGCGAAAGCGATCTGCGAAGCCTGTCTTGAGGGGATCAGAATACGAAACCGGCGGACCCCGATGACTCGTGGACGCCGTCCTTGCTCATAGGGGATCACGCGATGAAATGGCTGTATCGGTTCCTTGGATGCGCTGCCGTCTGGAGCCCTGCATGGGCTTCAACTGCGCACTCGGTGTCCCAGACTCACAGAATAGTCGGCACGGTGATCATTTCCGGCGTCTGGATCATGGCGAATATCTGCTTCGCCGGCATGCGAGCGCAGAACAATCCCAGTACTGCATGGCGCTTTGCGGCGTTTGTCGCCGGATTGCCCGGCACGCTCATGACCTACTTCTTCGTAGACGAGGGAAGCGAGCGCGCGTACGGAGTCGACATTCCCAAGAAGCGCTAACCAAGCCGCAGATTGCAGGCGCCCTGGTCCTGTGTCTAAGCCTGACCGGCGTGAACTGCGTGGCGGCTGAATTCAGCGCTACGTCCGCCGAGAACTTTGCAGACAATCCAACGCGTGGCATTC
>DATAFY010000124.1:0-1652 GCA_036257205.1 Steroidobacter sp.
CAAGTCAGCGTGGAACTGACGCACGGTCTCAACGCTCAACTGACGAAGCGATTCCTCGGTACCGAGCGCCATATGGGCGTATGGATGCGTGCCATACACAACCTGCATGATCGCGCGATCGGCAATCGCCGACGGCATGTCGCGAATCTGCACCAGCCTCGTCAAGCGCAGCTGCCGGATGCGATCGAAGTCAGCGCCATCGAGACGCGGTCGAACGATGCAGTCAACGAGCAGCGACAGCGCCGCCCGCGCGAACTTCGACAGCACGGTGACGGTAAAAACGGTCGCGTCGGCCGACACATCGGTATCGAGATGGGCGCCGATCCTCGCAAACGCTCCATTCACGTCGATCGCCGAGAGGTCGCCTGTTCCTTCGTCCATCATGTCTGCAGTGATGGCCGCAAGCCCTTCGTACCCCTCGAAGTCGGCTGCCGATCCCACTGGCAGCACGAGCATGAACGTCACGACGGGAAGTGTCCGATGTTCGGTCGACCAGAGGGCAAGGCGATTCGGCAGGTGTTCCCTGCAAACGTAAGGGAACCGGAACGACAAAGGCGGCCCCACCGCAGGGAGGCGCGTGCGATCGGCTCGTCGGATCATGCCACTACTGCTGGCGTGGAATGTGGCAGGCCGAGGGATAACTTTCCTTTCGGGACCACGCTCAACGCCACTCGATTGTCGGTGCCGAGGTATTTGCGGGCGACCCGGTGCAGGTCGGCAGCCGTGACGCCCTGGTAACGTGCAAGATCCCGTTCGAAGTACCCGGGATCGTTCAGGAACACGCTGTAGGCATTGAGCTGATCAGCTTTGCCACCGAAGCCGCCGAGTGTTTGCAGGCGGTAAACGAATTGGGCCTCGACCTGAGCGTGACCTCGCTCCATTTCGTCGGGCGTCGGACCGCTCCCCAGAAGCGCGGCCAACTCAGTGTCAATGGCGGACTGGAGCTCTTCGAGCGTGTGACCTGGCGCCGAGGTCGCAACAAGCTGCCAGAAGCCACCCAGCTCTCTCGAATTCTGAAACGCCATCACCTCGCTCGCAATTCGCCGTTCGTACACCAGCGCCCGATAGAGCCGTGACACCTTCCCGTTGGCCAGCAAATCCGACAGCAGGTCCATTTCGGCATCGCCGTCTGTGAACATCGCCGGTGAAAGCCACGCGAGATACAGGCGCGGCAGCTCGACGCGATCTTCGAGCAGGAGGCGCCGCTCGGACGCCAGTTCGGCGCTGGTCTGAAGCGGCATGGGCTTTGGCCCTGGGTCAATTTCTTCGAAGTGCGACCGCACGCGCCCAAGGGCGTCGTCCGCGTCGACGTCGCCGGCCACGACGAGAGAGGCATTGGAAGGGTGGTAGTAGGTCCGGAAGAACTCGCTGACATCTTCGAATGTCGCGGCGTTGAGATCCGCGATTTCGCCAATGGTCATCCAGTGATAGGGATGATTTGAGGGGAACATCGCCGCAACTATCGCCATCGCGGCGAGACCGTACGGCCGGTTTTCGTAGCTCTGCCGGCGCTCGTTCAGCACCACTTCGCGCTGCGTCTCGAACTTCTGCGGTGTGAGAGCCGGTAGCAGATAGCCCATCCGATCCGACTCCATCCACAACGCGAGATCGAGCGCGTTGGTGGGCACGACTTCCCAGTAGTTGGTGCGATC
>DATAFY010000136.1:0-5925 GCA_036257205.1 Steroidobacter sp.
CGTGGATTTGCCGACGTTGGGACGCCCAACAATCGCCGCGAATCCGCAGCGAAAACCTGCGTGACCGTTCGCCGGCTCGCTCATAAATTCGTTCATTGGCGCTCTCTTTGCGCTTCGGCCAGCGCAGTCAGCAATAATTGCGCCGCCGCCTGCTCGGCGCGCCGACGGCTCGGGCCGCTCGCGGTCACTTTGAGGCCGAGCGCATCGACCGAACACGACACTTCGAACGATTGATCATGCGCCTGCCCGGTGGTCGCCTCCACCGCATAGATGGGCAACGGCAGACCGCGCGCCTGCAGCGCTTCCTGTAAACGCGTCTTGGGGTCCTTGAGTTCTGCCGCCGTAGGCAGCTTATCTAGTCTGGCGGCGAAGAGGCGTTCGATCACCGCCTCCACGGCGGAGAATCCGCCGTCGAGATAAATGGCGCCGAAGAGCGCCTCCAGCGCATCGGCGAGGATCGATTTGCGTCGGAAACCGCCCGATTTCAGCTCGCCGGAACCGAGCCGGAGCTGGTCCCCGAGCTCAATTTCGCTTGCGATCACGGCGAGCGCCTCCCCGCTCACGAGGCTTGCTCGAAACCTGGAAAGCTCACCTTCGTTGGCTGCGCCAAATTCCCGAAAGACCAGCATGGCGACCACGCAATTGAGTACGGCGTCGCCGAGAAACTCGAGTCGTTCGTAATGGGGCCCGCCGGCGCTGCGGTGCGTGAGCGCAGCTTCCAGCAGTGTGGAATCCCGGCACTCGTAACCGAGCGCATCCCGCAGCCATTGCGAGGCGGTCTTCACCGCCTCGCCCCGGCTCCCGGCCGGCCGCAGAACCGTTCGCGGGGGTCAGTGCGCATCGATCGTTTTGTCGAAATCGACCACAAGAGAGATGTTGCCGACAAAAGGCGCCTCCGCTCGATACCACGCGCGCAGCGTGTAACCGCTGTCGCTTTTGAGGATCTCGATGTCTTTCGGCTGGATGGTCTTGATGTCCTCGATCGTCCAGCGCCGATCGAGCGACGTTCGCAATTCGTTCGGACTGCTCGCGTCGCCGTGTTCCTTCGCCGTCTGTTCCAGAGCACGCACGACAGCCACGTACTCCAGGTACACCGGCGTCAGGCGAATCGCAGCATAAATTCCCAAGCCCAGAATCGCGAAGATCACGAGCATGCCGATGAATGTGGCGCCGCGTTGATGAGACCGCATATGAACTCCCCAGGCTGTAGGCTGTAGGCTGTAGGCTGTAGGCGACAGGCCCTGAACAGGAACAAACCAGTTCTCAAAAACGGGCAACGGCATACGTCGCACAGGCAAGCTGCGTTATCTGATCGGGTCGCCGATGCGGCTCCAGATCGGCGCCGATGGAAGGTCCCAGTTCAGCCAGATCCGCACGGCCTTGCCGACCAAGTTGCCTTCAGGGACGAAGCCGACCTCGGGAAATCGGCTGTCGCGACTGTTGTCACGATTGTCGCCCATGAAGAAATAGTGCCCGGCCGGCACCACGGCGTCGTAGTCCCGGCTGTAGCGCTCGGGGATGAATAGCACCTCATGAGGAACGCCATCGAGGTCTTCCACGCCGATGCGCGCTCCCGTGTGTCGATGACCCTGGTACACGCCCGTCGGCTGCACGGGCATCGCCTGCCCGTTCACGTACAGTTGACGATCGCGGACCGTGATGTGGTCCCCGGGCAGCCCGACGAGGCGCTTGATGTAGTTCGTAGAGGGATCGGCGGGCAGACGGAACACGATGACGTCTCCGCGCGCGGGTTCGCCGATCTCGACGATCCTCGTGTTCAAGACGGGCAGACGCAGGCCGTACGCATATTTGTTCACGAAGATGAAATCGCCGTCGAGCAGCGTCGGCATCATCGAGTCGGAAGGGATGCGAAAGGGCTCGAACAGGAACGAACGGATCACCAGGACGATGAGGATGACGGGAAAGAACGAACGCGCGTACTCCACGAGGACCGGCTCGCGGACGTTCTGCGGCGCAACGCCCTGTGCGGCCGCCGCCTGCAGTCGGCTGCGTTTGAGCAGCAGTGCGTCCATCCCCCAGATCAGGCCGGTCAGCAGGGTCGCCAGGACCAGGATGAACGAGAAGTCGAAGATCATGCTTATTTTTCCTTGCCGACTTGCAGCACCGCGAGAAAGGCTTCCTGAGGGATCTCTACGGAACCGACCTGCTTCATGCGCTTCTTGCCTTCCTTCTGTTTTTCCAGGAGCTTGCGCTTGCGGCTCACATCCCCACCGTAGCATTTCGCCAGCACGTTCTTGCGCAGCGCCTTGACTGTTGCGCGCGCGACGATCTGGCTGCCGATCGCCGCCTGCACCGCGACCTCGAACATCTGCCTGGGAATCAGCTCCTGCATCTTGTCCACGAGTTCGCGGCCGCGATGGTAAGCGTTGTCGCGGTGGACGATGAGCGAGAGGGCGTCCACACGGTCGCCGTTGATCAGAATGTCGAGCTTCACGAGCGGAGCCGATTCGAAGCGGTTGAACTCGTAATCGAACGAGGCGTAGCCGCGGCTTACGGACTTGAGGCGATCGAAGAAATCGAGCACGACTTCCGCGAGCGGCAGCTCGTATTGCAGCGATACCTGGTTGCCGAGGTATTGCATCTTCGTCTGCCGGCCCCGCTTTTCGGTGCACAGCTTGATGACCGCGCCGACGTGCTCGGGAGGCAGCAGGATGTTGGCTGTGATGATCGGCTCTCGCAGGTCCCCGATCTCGTTCGACGGCGGCAGCTTCGAGGGGTTGTCGACGTACTCGGTCTTAGCGTCCGTGCGCAGCACTTCGTAAACCACAGTGGGCGCACTGGTGACCAGATCGAGGTTGTACTCGCGCTCCAGACGCTCCTGCACGATGTCCATGTGCAGCAGGCCGAGAAACCCGCACCGAAACCCAAACCCGAGCGCAGTCGAGACTTCCGGCTCGTAGTGGAGCGCGGAGTCGTTCAGCTTGAGCTTCGCGAGCGCGTCGCGAAAGCTCTCGTAGTCTTCGGAGTTGACCGGAAAGAGACCGGCGAACACGCGCGGCTGCACCTCTCTGAAGCCCGCGAGCGGCGCAGTGCAGGGACGCGCATCCAGTGTAATGGTGTCCCCCACGGGCGCCCCATTGATTTCCTTGATTCCGGCGATGACGAACCCGACTTCCCCTGTTTCGAGCGTTTCGCTAGGGGAGGACTTGGGCGTAAATCGACCCAGTTTGTCCACGGTGTGCGCCCGGCCAGTCGACCAGACCCGAATTTTCGCGCCCCTACGCAGGGTTCCGTTCATCACGCGCACGAGGGACACCACGCCGACGTAGTTGTCGAACCAGGAATCGATGATGAGCGCCTGCAGCGGCGCCTCCGGATCGCCGCTCGGCGGCGGCACGCGCCTGATCAGTTCTTCGAGCACGGCGGGAACGTTCTCACCCGTCTTGGCGCTGACGCGCACGGCGTCTTGCGCCTCAATGCCGATGATCTCCTCGATTTCGTTGATCACGCGCGCGGGATCAGCCGAGGGAAGATCAATCTTGTTGATCACGGGAACCACTTCCAGGCCCTGCTCGATAGCCGTGTAGCAGTTGGCGACGCTCTGCGCCTCGACGCCCTGCGCCGCATCCACCACCAACAAAGCGCCCTCACAGGCGGCCAGCGATCGAGACACCTCGTACGAGAAGTCCACGTGGCCCGGGGTATCGATCAGATTTAGCTGATATGTCTGGCCGTCCCGGGCGCGAAAGCGCAGAGAGACGCTCTGCGCCTTGATGGTGATCCCGCGCTCGCGTTCGAGATCCATCGAGTCGAGCACCTGATTCTCCATCTCGCGCGCCTCCAGTCCTCCACAGAGCTGGATGAAACGGTCGGCGAGCGTGGACTTGCCGTGATCGACGTGCGCGATGATCGAAAAATTGCGGATCAGCTTCATCAGGACTGCAGGCTGGCGAGCGGCGGCGGATTATAGCCAAAGCGGCCGACGCAGCCTTGCTCGTTCGATATTCGGCCGGCGGTTGGGGAGTGCGGTGCGGAAAAGGCCGGCTCAGGCTCAGGAGCCGAGAATCGCCTGCACGCGCTCGATGTCCAAGCGGTAGGCGCAGACGAAAGCTCCGTCCGCAGTCAGAACGGGTATCCGTAGGCCGTATTTGCGCTCGAGCGCCGGATCCTGGCTGACATCAATGACCCGTACCTGTTCCGCCTGTGCAGGCGGCAGCACCTGCGCGAGATCCGCCAGGAGTTCCTCACAAAGGCTGCACTGGGGGCGGCTGTACACAGTCCACTGCGGCATGGGCGCGCTTTTTCCGGGTTCGGAGGGCCGCACGCGTTCAATGCGCGGGCGCGGCTTCGGGCTCTGTGGGGGTGAGGGGCGCTGCAGGCTCGCTTCCTTGGGTCACGCCGGCTGCAATCGCTTCGACCGTAGCCGCCGGCACCTCCCCCACCACCGTGACTTGGTTGTCGTTCAGCCTGCGCGAATAGGCAAAGGCGGCGCCGACCTTCGCGAGGCCATGCAGTTCTTCGGCTTGCGGGTTCCACGGTTCAATGAAGACGGACACGGTCGCAAGGCCGTCCGAGTACACGAGGTGCCCCACGGGCGCCTTGGAGCCGGCGATCACCTGAATTCGCCGCAGGGTCAGCCGAAACCCTGCCGGCGGACGCGGGACGCTCCAGCCCATGGCGGCGTCGGCCACCCGAATCTGCTGATCGTCGGTCCTGAACCAGCGAAACCCTTCGCCTGAGATCGACGGCCGCAGCGCGTTCGCCGCAATACGGTCCCGAAAATGCACTTCTGCGAACAGGATCTGTTCGATCACATTGCCGTCGTGGTCGCAAAGCTGCGATTTGAGAGGCATAGCCGTCTCATGATCGAGCCACAATCGATAACCGTAACGGTACTGATCGCGCGGCTGGACGAGGATCAGCTGAGTCCGCCTCCCCAGCGTTTTGGTCGAGGCGCCGCGCTCGATGCTGTAGTGCTCTTCCAACTGCTCACTATAGTTCGGAATTCCCGCGAGGAGCGTGCCATCGCGTTTTTCGACCCATACCTCGCGCCGATCAGGTAGGTAGCAGATCACTTCATTCTCGTTGGCGATGAACTCACGTCCGCTGCCGTCAAGTGAGACCAACCGCTCACTGACCTTCCCTTTATCCACGCGGTGAATGATCCGCATGGTCTTCGCGTGCGCGTCGCGCAGATGGAAGAAGCGCCCCTCGTAATTGCGTGTCGCAAGCGCTTCGGACATGCGCTCCAGCCATTCGCGAGCTTCGCGGTCGCCCGCCTGAGCGGCGCCGGCGGCGAGCAGTAGGAGGGCCAGTAGGCGGGAGACGGGAACCATCGAGATCAGGGATGCGTAACCTGAGCGTCGCTCGCGTCCGCCGAACTCGTCGAACGCTCCTCAGAGCCCGCGTCGTCTTCGGAGAGGACCCCGCTCAAGACGGTGCGCCGCCCGAGAGGCGAGGAATACTCGCTGTGCGCAACCACATAGTTCGTCAGGCGCGCGGCTGGCACGAAGGCGCCCGTCGAGGCGGTGGTCGGCACGATGTAGCTCGGCTCGGGGTCCACGACCGTCTGCGCGGCGCTCGATGCCGCTTCATTGTCGGCCACCACTGCCGGTCCCACGCGGGACTGCTCGATCGAGAATACAGCAACTGCAGCAACGCTCGCCGCCACCGCCAGGCCGGCGACTGGACGCAGACGACGAGCCCACGGGGGCGCCAGGCGAGGGCGACCGCCCCCGACGGCAGGCGCATCAGCAAGCGCGGCCATCACCTCAGCGGCGAACGTGTTCGATGCAACTACCGCACGAGCGCCCTTGAGCGACTCGCTCATCAGGGCGTAACGAGTGAGAGAGCCGCGGAATTCAGGATCGCGTCCCAGGCGCTTCAGCAGAAGGTCCAGTTCCGCATCCGCCAGTTCCCCGTCCAGGTACGCCGAAAGCTGCTCTTTCACCGGATCGCTCATGC
>DATAFY010000151.1:0-2704 GCA_036257205.1 Steroidobacter sp.
ATGCGCGCTCAGCGGCGCCGGCCATCTTTCCTTCGTCCAATGCGCGAAATCTGCTGTAATCGCGCACTTCGTTCTGCGATTCGACTGCAGCGTTCCCATCCCATGAGCAACAAGCCCAAGACCGCGATCTCTCCGACTCGAGAAGAAAACTACGCGGAGTGGTACCAACAGGTCATCCGCGCCGCGGACCTGGCCGAAACGTCGGCCGTACGCGGCTGTATGGTGATCAAGCCTTGGGGTTACGCGCTGTGGGAGAACATGCAGCGGGCGCTGGATGAGATGTTCAAGACCACGGGGCACCAGAACGCCTACTTTCCGCTGTTCATTCCATTGTCCTTTCTGCAGAAAGAGGCCGCGCACGTAGAAGGATTCGCGAAGGAGTGCGCGATCGTCACGCATCATCGACTCGAGGCCGGGCCCGACGGCAAGCTGATCCCTGCGGGGGAGCTCGAGGAGCCGCTCATCGTGCGGCCCACCTCCGAGACGATCATCGGCGATGCGTTCGCACGCTGGGTCCAGAGCTATCGCGATCTGCCGCTGCTGATCAACCAATGGGCGAACGTGGTCCGCTGGGAAATGCGCACGCGCATGTTCCTGCGGACCGCCGAATTCCTCTGGCAGGAGGGTCATACCGCGCATGCGACGCGTGCGGAGGCAGTTGAAGAGACCATGCGCATGCTCGACGTCTACGCGACGTTCGCCGAGCAGTGGATGGCGGTGCCGGTCGTGCGCGGGGAAAAAACCGCCAGCGAGCGATTCCCGGGCGCCGAGCAGACGTTCTGCATCGAAGCCATGATGCAGGATCGCAGGGCGCTGCAGGCCGGCACGAGCCATTTCCTGGGGCAGAATTTTGCGAAGGCAAGCGAGATTCAGTTCCTGGATCAGAACGGCGAGCATCAGTACGCATGGACCACGAGCTGGGGCGTCTCGACGCGCCTGATCGGCGGCTTGCTGATGACGCATTCCGACGATGATGGATTCGTGTTGCCGCCTAAGCTGGCGCCCACGCACGTGGCCATCATTCCGATCTTTCGTTCGGATGAAGAACGCGCACGCGTGCTGGGTTACTGCCACGCAGTCGCAAACGAGCTGCGCGCCCAACGCTATAACGATCGGCCTGTGAACGTGGTCGTAGACGAGCGTGAGGAACGCGGCGGCGACAAGGTCTGGCGGTGGATCAAGAAAGGAACCCCGCTGCGGCTCGAGATTGGGCCGCGCGATATCGAGAAGGACGCGCTCTTCGTTGGACGCCGGGACCGTGCACCCAAGGACAAGCAGACGGTTCCACGTGCTGAGTTCGTCGCCAATCTCGCCCTCGTTCTCCAATCCATCCAGGACGGCTTGTTCGAACGCGCCAAGGCTTTCCGCGAGAAGCACACGCATCGTATCGACGACAAAGCGGACTTCTACGCGTTCTTCACGCCGCCGCCCGTTCCGGAGAACGCACCGACGCCGATTCATGGCGGCTTCGCCCTCACGCACTTCTGCGGAGATGTGAAGCTGGAGGAGCAGATCAAGACCGAGCTCGGCGTGACCGTTCGATGCATTCCGCTGGAGAAAAGCGAGCCCGGCGTGTGCCCATTCACCGGTCAGCCGAGCCCGCAACGCGTGGTCTGGGCGAAAGCCTACTGACGCGCGCTCGGGTGTGATTCGTAAAAAACGATATCCGCCCGCGCGCGAGCGGCCCTCGACGGCGAGCGCTCGTGCGGCCGCTCGACGTCCTTCGCCAGTCGCCGCCAGTCGCTAGGCGCCAGTCGCCCGGGCCGCCATGTCCTCCCACACTCGCGCATGGCTGCAGATTCACTTCTGCGTAATTCTCTGGGGATTCACCGCCATTCTCGGCAAGCTGATCTCACTGAGCGCGCTGGCGCTGGTGTGGTGGCGAATGGCGCTCGTCAGCGCAGCGTTGCTGCTGGTGAAGCGCTTCTGGGTTGGGCTCGCTCGTCTGCCGCCGGCGTTGATCGCAATCTATGCCGGAATTGGCGTCGTGGTCGCACTGCATTGGTTTACGTTCTATGCGTCCATCAAGCTATCGAACGCGTCCGTTGCGGCGACCTGTATGGCGCTTACGCCCGTCTTCATCGCGTTCGTCGAACCGCTGCTCGCGCAGCGCAGCTTCGACCCGCGCGAGTTGATCTTCGGTTTGATGGTCATTCCCGGGGTCATGCTTGTTGTGGGCGGCACGCCGGACGGGATGCGCATGGGCGTCGGCGTCGGGGCGGCGTCGGCCTTTCTCGTCGCGATTTTCGCCTCGCTCAACAAGCGTTTCATCGCCAACTCAGACGTGCTCGCGGTTACGGGAATTGAAATGGGCGCGGGCGTAGTGATGCTTACGCTCGCCACGCTCGCCGATTCGGCGCTTCTTGCAGGCGACCGTCTTTTCTCATTGCCCTCGCCGCGCGACGCGCTGCTGCTCATTGCGCTTGCGCTGGGCTGCACGCTGGCGCCATTTGCGTTGTCGCTGGTCGCATTGCGGCAATTGAGCGCGTTTTCGACCGCGCTCGCAGTGAACATGGAGCCGATCTACGCGATCATTCTCGCCGTTCTGCTCCTGGGCGAGCAGCGCGAACTGTCAATTGGCTTCTATGTCGGCGTCGCGATCATCCTCGGCGTGGTCTTCGCTCACCCATGGATATCCGACGGCCGCTCCCACACCCGCTCGCCCCTCACCGGCGCTGCAGCAGCTGCTCGACGCGGTCGCGGT
>DATAFY010000165.1:0-13444 GCA_036257205.1 Steroidobacter sp.
CCGGCGCCATCGTGCTGCTCGACGCGATCTCTGAGCGTGGGCGAGGACCCCTGCTTGTCTGGCAGCGCTACGGGCGCGGCGCGGCTTTCGTGCTCGGCACTGCGAGCACCCTGCGCTGGCAGATGCGCCTGCCGCCCGAGGATCAGAGTCACGAGATCTTCTGGCGCCAGCTGTTGCATGCCATGGTCTCGGCGGCGCCGACGCGCGCGTCGCTCGCGAGTGAGCGAACGGTGTACGACGACGAACGCAGCGTCATGCTGGAAGCGGAGCTGCGCGACGAGCGCTTTCAACCGATCAACGACGCAGAGGTCGCAATTCGCGTCGCTCCGGAGCGCGAGCCCGCGTTTGTGCAGAAAATGCAGCACTCGGGACGCAACGACGGCCGTTATACCGCCGCGATCGACGCCGCTTCGAGCGGTCTGTACCGCATCGACATGACGGCGAAGGCTGCAGATGTAGAAGTCGGCGCCGCGGCCACCCATGTGCTGCGCACGGATGGAGTCGCCGAACACTTCGCCATTCATCAGCACCGAGATGTCCTCGAGCGCATCGCCGCGGCCACCGGCGGGCGCTACTGGGCTATCAAAGACCTGGACGATCTCGCAGCGGCGATCCCCTACTCGAAAGCGGGCATCCTTGAACGTCAGACGCTGGACCTCTGGAACGTTCCGATCGTTTTCATCCTGTTGCTCGCCCTAAAAGCGACCGAGCAACTGTTGCGTCTGAAGTGGGGAAGGCTGTGATGGAGCGAGTCTGCAGTCGGAGGTTCGAGGTTGGAACGCGAAGTACGACCCGGCGGAGCTTCGCTGCCGTCAACCGCCGAAGCGCGGCCCCCGGGAGCGCCTACATCGCAACCTGCAGCCGGCGCATCGCGTCGCTCGCGGCGTTTCTTGTCTTGCTGGCCTCGTCCCGCGGATGGGGAGCTGAGTACACCTTCATTGTCGCGGGGCTGGGCGGCGAGCCTCAGTACGAAGCTCGATTTCGCGAGCAGGCAAACGCGCTCGCCGCCTTTGCGCGTCAATCAGCCGACGCCGATGCGGTGATCGTGCTGAGCGGCCCCGAAGCGACCCGCAACGCGGTGCGGCGCGCGCTCACGACGCTGACGCAGAGCGTGCAGGCTCAGGATGCGGTCACGATCGTTCTCATCGGTCATGGAAGTTTCGATGGCGAGGATTACCGACTGAATTTGCCCGGACCCGATCCCACCGGGCGCGAGCTCGCCGCGTGGTTCGATCAGCTGCCCTCACGGCGACAGCTCATCGTGAACGCCACCAGCGCGAGCGGCGCAGTCGCCGAGGACTGGAAACGCAAGCATCGCATCGTCATCACGGCGACCAAGAGCGGCGGGGAGCGCACCGCCACGCGATTCGCCCAACACTGGACCGCCGCTGCCACGACCACGGCGGCGGACGTGAACAAAGACGACCTCGTCACTGCGGCCGAAGCATTCGATTACGCTCGCCGACAAGTGGAGACCGCGTTTAAAGCGGACGCCGCACTTGCAACCGAGCATGCGCGGCTCGAAGGCGAGAATGCGAGCACGTTCGCCGTCGCCGGTTTGGGCGCAGCGCATGCGTCCGCCGGCCCGGAAACGGCCGGGCTGTTGGCTCAGCGCGGCGCGCTCGAGCTGCGACTGAACGAGGTGAAGGAGCGCAAGACGGCGCTCACCGAAGAAGCCTACTACGACGAGCTTGAGCAGGTGCTTGTCAAGCTGGCTTTGCTGCAACGGCGGATCGACGCCAGCCGGACGTCGATTGAAGGCGGGGGGTGATGCGCTCAATGACGCCCTCAGGCGCAAGCGGTGCAACGTTGCTTTCGACGGCGATCGCTGCCTGTGTGCTCGCGACGCTCGCCGTCTTCGGCGCTGCGCACGCTGGAGCCATCGACTACGACCCGCGTCGCAGCGCGAGCTTGCGCGTCTGCGACGACCATCAGCAGCACGGCCGAATCGAACAAGCGCGCAAGTGCTATTCGCTGCTGCTGACGGACTCGAATCTCATCACGCAGGCCGAAGCGAGGTGGGCCCTTGGCGACCTGCGCGCCGCAAACGAGCTGTTCCGGCGCGCCGTCCAGGATAACGACCGCGCGGTGCAGGCGCGCGTGCGCTGGGGTTGGCTGTTCGTCCAGACGCATCAGTACGCGGACGCCGCAGAGCTGTTCAGACAAGCCTTGCGGATATTCCCGAAGGACGTGCATGCGAAGCTGGGTCTTGCCCAGACTTTTGCCGAGCGCTTCGAGGGTCAGGCGAAGCCGCTGCTCGAAGAAGTGCTCAGGGAAAACGATGAGCTTCCTGCTGCGCATGTGTTGGCCGCGCGCATGGCGCTCGAGGAAGGACAGCTCGCCGCCGCAGAGCGCGCCCTCGATCGCGCTGCGCAGCTCACTGCACAACAGAAGCAGCCGCCGCTGGAGATTTACGCGCTGCGCGCGGCGGTCGAACTCTCGCGCGAACGAAGCCCGCACGCATGGATTCAGCGCGCGCTCGATTACAACCCGCGTTACGGCGCCGTGTTCGCAACGCTCGCACACTTCGAAGTCATGCGGCGGCGTTATCGCGAAGCGACGGTCCTGTTGCGCCGCGCAGTGGAGGTGCAGCCCGATCTGTGGTCGGCGCACGCGGAGCTCGGCGCGAATCTGCTGCGGCTCGGCGACGTCGCGGAAGCGCGCTCTCATCTCGCCACAGCCTACTCCGGCGATCCGTACAGCCCGACGACCGTCAACTCGCTGCGATTGCTGGATCGAATCGATGAATTCGAGACGACGACTGCGCACGTCGAGATCGGAGCACATGTATACCAGGTCAAAACGCGTCTGCATCGCGACGAAGCCGCCGTCCTGCGCCCCTACGCGCTGGATCTCGCGCAACGCGGCATCGATGCATTCTCGAAGCGCTACGGCTTCACTCTGCGTGAGCCGATGTCGCTCGAGCTGTATCCCGATCATGATGACTTTGCGGTGCGTGTGGCGGCGCTGCCGGGCATTGGTTTGCTCGGCGTCACTTTTGGCTACGTCATCGCTATGGACAGCCCTTCGGGACGCGCAGTCGGCGACTTTCACTGGGGCGGCACCTTGTGGCACGAGATGGCGCACGTCTTCACGCTGGAAGCAACCGAGCACCGCGTGCCGCGCTGGCTGAGCGAAGGAATATCAGTTTTCGAGGAATGGCGCACCGGGCCGACGCCGGGTGTAGCCGTCCCGCCCGAGGCCATCATGGCCCTGAAGGAAAACCGGCTGTTGCCGGTCGCTGCGCTCGACTCTGGGTTCATTCGCCCGAGTTATCCGAATCAAGTGCAGGTGTCGTATGTGCAGGCGGGGCTGCTCTGCTTGTTCATTGAGGAACGGTTCGGGTTCGAGCATCTGGCTGCATTACTGCGACAGTTCACGCGCAACGTCTCCACGGAGCAGGCCGTCGCGAACGTATTTCGAATGTCTTCAGAGGAATTCGACCGGCAGTTCGATGCATACGCGCGTGCGCGTTACCAGACGCTGCTCGCTCACATGGACGAATGGGACGAACAGCAGGAACGGGCGCACGAAGCGGCTGAAAAGGAACAATGGGCCGATGCGGTCGAGGCGGCGCGTCGAGCGGCGGCGCTGTATCCCGAGCACATTGGTTCCGGCAGCCCTCATCTGTTGCTCGCTCACGCACTCGACAAGCTCGGCAGGCGCCGCGAGGCGCTCGCAGCGCTCGAGCGTTATTACACAGCGGGCGGTTGGGACCCAGCCGCGCTGCGCGACCTGGCGCACTGGCTGGAAGAGGCGGGTCGGCCGCGCGAATCGATTGCGGTTCTCGCGGCCCTGAACTACGCCGATCCGCTCAACCCAGCCCAGCACGAGGAGCTCGGCGAACGGTTGCTGAGCGAAGCGCAAAACGCGGCCGCACTGCGCGAATTTCAGGCGCTGCTTGCGCTCAGCGCGCAAGATCCGGCGGCGGCCTACTTTGGCGCCGCGCGCGCCCATCGAGCGTTGGGCGACGCGGCCGCCAGCCGCCGCAACGTGCTTGATGCGCTCGCCGCCGCGCCGCACTTCAAGCCGGCGCAGGAGTTCCTGCTGCAGATGATCGAGGAGCGACAGAACAATGAGTGATCGATGGATCGTCGAGACGACGTCCGGCGCGCTTGCTGGCCAGGATGCACGCGCGCTCGTCAACACATTCAACGAGCGGATTGCTGCGATACGCGCCCAAGTGGGACGGATCATCGTCGGTCAAGACGACATCGTGGACCACCTGTTGCTCACGCTGCTCGTCGGCGGACATTGCCTGATCACGGGTATGCCTGGCACGGCGAAAACTCTGCTGGTGCGCACCCTCGCATCTACGTTTGGCCTCACGTTCAAGCGCATTCAGTTCACACCCGATCTGATGCCGACGGACGTCACCGGAACCGACGTCATCGAGGAGGACATTACGACGGGTCATCGTCGCTGGACGTTCGTCCCGGGGCCCGTCTTCGCGAACGTGCTGCTCGCGGATGAGATCAATCGGACGCCCCCGAAGACTCAGGCGGCGTTGCTGGAAGCCATGCAGGAGCATTCCGTTACCGTGCGCGGCGCGACGCACGCGCTGCGTCCGCCGTTCTTGGTGCTCGCCACCCAGAATCCGATCGAACTGGAAGGCACCTACCCGCTGCCTGAAGCGCAGCTCGATCGCTTCCTGTTCAACGTGCTCCTCGAATACCTGAGCGTCGAGGATGAAATGGAAGTCGTCGACCGAAACACTACGCGCATGCAGCCGCCCACCGTCGAGGCATGCACGAACGCCGAGGAGATCATGCAGTTTCAGTGGCTGGTGCGGCAGGCGCCCATGTCCTCGCAGGTGCGCCGGCGAGCGGTCGACCTCGTTCGCGCCACGCGGCCCGGCGAAGCGAACGCGCCCGAGGTCGTGCGGCGGTATGTGCGTTACGGCGCGAGCGTGCGCGCCACGCAGTTTCTCTGTCTTGCCGCGAAGGCGCGCGCCCTGATGCAGGGGCGCTATCACGTGATGGAGGACGACTTGCACGCGCTCGCTTTGCCCGTGCTGCGCCATCGGGTGCTCACTAATTATCAGGCGGAGTCCGACGGCAAGAGCGTCGATGAGGTGCTCAAAGAGGTGGTGGGATGAAATCGGCTCTAGCGGTTGGCGAGCGCCGCAGCAGCCCAGCCGCACTATTGTTCGCAAGACGAAGCAGTCCTGAGGATTGTCCGCTGCCCGACCGCTAACCGCTTCCTGCATGTCTGCCTCCGCGCTCAATCGTCTTCTGCCGCCCGCCACACTGGCGAGTCTCGCCAATCTGGAGCTGGTGGCGCGCATTGCGGTCGAAGGCTTCCTCACGGGACTACACCGCTCGCTCCAACATGGATTCAGTCAGGAGTTTAAGGAGTACCGGGCCTACTCCGAGGGCGACGATCCGCGTTTCGTCGACTGGAACGTTTATGCAAGGACTGAGCGTACCTATATCCGTCGCTTCGAAGGCGAAACGAACACGCGCTTGATGATTGTGCTCGACGCGAGCGCGTCGATGGGCTACGGCTCTCATGCAGTCAGCAAACTAAACTACGGGAAGTTCCTCGCCGCCGCACTGGCTTATCTCGCCGCACGCCAGCACGACCCCGTCGGTCTGATCGTTTTCGATGAGAAGGTGCGCACCCATCGCCCGCCGACCAGCCGGTCCGGCAGTCTGGCCGGGATCTTTCATGCGCTTGATGCCGTGGCGCCGGGCGGAGCAACGGATGTTGCGGAATCTGTCGGGAACATCCGCGAGCACCTTAAGCGGCGAGCTCTGGTCGCGGTCGTGTCGGATCTTTACTGCGACCCTCAGGCGCTGAGCAGAGCGGTGCAGCCGCTCGCGTATCACGGCAATGACTTCATCCTGTTCCAGCTCCTCGACCCGCAGGAGCTGCAGCCTGGCTGGCGCGAAAACGTCGTCCTGGAGGACGTAGAGACGGGTAAGGCGCTCAACATCTCGCCTGAATATCTGGCGACGGAGTACCGTCGCCGCATGGACGCCCACGTCGCCGCCTTGCGCGCGGGCGCCGCGAGCGTCGGCGCACATCAGATGCTCATCGCGACCGATGAGCCGCTCGATCGTGCGCTGCGCCGTTACCTGCTGTTTCGTCAACGCAGATCCTGAGGCGAGCCGCCGTCACAACGCACGCCATGTTCCTCGCCCCCGCCTTCTTACTTGGCCTGCTCGCCGTCGGCGTTCCGCTGTGGCTGCATCGGGTGACGCGCGCGAATCCGAGGCGCGAACCATTTGCCTCACTCATGTTCTTGGAGGCAAGCGAAACCCAGCGAACGGCCAAGCGCGCTTTGCGCTTTTGGCCGTTGCTCCTGGCGCGCATCGCTCTTATCGCGGCCCTTGCATTCGCATTCGCAGGCCCGATCGCAACCGAGCGGATCGTTCCGCAGCAAAATTCAAATGCGCGCCTTCACGCGATCGTGATCGACTCGTCGTACTCGATGCGCTACGGCGATCGTTGGGCTCGGGCGCTGAGCGCAGCGCAGGACGTACTGCGATCCATCCGGGGCGGCGATCGCGTGATGCTTGTGCGCGCCGCTGGACGTCGGATCGAGCTCGTGCACGAAGCGGTTCCAGCGTCCGCTGCAGGCTCGGTTCGCGCCGCCTTGCAAAACCTGCAGCCCAGTCTAGAGCGCCTCGACTATGGGCTGGTTATGAGCACGGCGGAGCAATGGCTCGGTTCGCCCCGCTTGCCAACCGTTCTGCACTTCATTTCGGATCTGCAACAAAGCGCCGCGCCGCTTCGATTCGCTGATTTAGGGCCTCCGCCGGATACGGCTGTGGCCATGCATTCCGTCGCCGACGAGGCGCCGGTCAACGCCTACATTGCGGAAGCGGCCTTCGCGGGCGACGACGAGCGCGTGCTGCAAGCGAGCATTCGTTATCTGGCGCGACGGGCGCAGGAGCGCACGGTGGTGCTCAGGATCGATGGCAAGGAGCTCGCGCGCCAGATCGTGCGGCTGCCCGCGACTGCGCCGATCTCGCCAACGCCGTGGGCGGACAGCGAAGGCGGAGGGGTTCGCATGGACAGTCTTGTCCAGCCTCACTCTCAGAACAGCGCCGCCTCCCGTTCGTCTGCAGTCGTGGCGAGGTTCGCGAACGTCGAACTTACGCCCGGCCTGCATCGGATCCAGCTCACCCTCGAACCGCGTGATGCATTGCCGCACGATGACGCGTACTTCGCGGTTATCGAGCATGCAGACCCCAAGGCCCTGCTTGTCTCGGCGATCCGCGATGCGGACGATTCGGCGTACTTCGAGGCGGCGCTCGGCTCGTTGGCCTCGCCGCGTCTGAAGGTCGAGCGCCGCACTCCGCAGGACGTGCCGGGCGCGGCGGGACTGTCGGCCTATTCCCTCGCGGTGATTGCAGACGCAAGCGCGCTCTCGAGCGCCGCCGCGCAGCGGGTTCTCGACTATGCGGCGGCGGGCGGCGGCGTGCTCGCGACGCTCGGCGAGCAACGCGCAGGCGGCGAGTTGCCGCTGCTCGAGGGCTGGCGCATCGCAGAGATGCGAAATAAGCCGACGAAGATTGGGGAGATTGCGACCTCGCACCCTGCGCTGCGCGACGCGAGCGATTGGAGCCGCGAACGGTTCTTCAAGCAGCGCGCCGTCCGGCCCGGCGCAGACGATAAAGTGCTCATCGCCTATGACAGCGGCGCGCCGTTGCTCATCGAGCGAAAAATAGGGGCGGGCCGCATGCTTGTGCTGACCTCGCCGATCGAGCGGGACTGGAGCGATCTCGCCATCCACCCGGCCTTCGTTCACTTTATCGCCGATGCGGGTCGATATCTCACTGGTGCGGACGCTTCGCCCGTCAGTTACACGGCAGGTACGCTCGTGAGGACCGGATTGACCGCTGCAGCGGGCGGGCAGATATTCGATCCGCGCGGCGCGCGCGTGCTCACGCTGGCCGAGGCGCGCGACGCTGCGCAACTGGTCCCGCACCTCACCGGGTTCTATGAAGTTCGGGGCGTTGCGGCGGCGCGGTGGCTCGCGGTCAACGTCGATGGCCGCGAGTCGGATCTCACGCCGCTTCCGGCGAACTTCGTTCAACGCTGGCAAGCGTTGCGTGCGAACAGGCCGGCGCCGATCGCGAATGCGGCGCCTGCGCCTGCGCGGGCTCGATCCGTTGGTCCGCTCCTGCTATGGATCGCGGCCGCGCTGCTGCTGCTCGAGCTGCTGCTGGCGAATCACTACCTCGCGATCCGTCGTGGGTAGTTTGGCGACGGGCCTTGGCTATGACTGGACGTCAACGACTCGATCGATATCTCCACTGCCTGCGTAGCCGACTGCGCGCGCACATCTACGTGCGGGCGTTCGCAGCCGCTGCAGGCGGCCTCTTGCTGATCACCTGCGCCGCGGTGTGGTGGTTGCGCCAGCAACAATTCGCGCCCGAGGCCGCTTTCCTCGGCAGGGTTGGGATGATCATCACCGTGCTCGTCATTCTTGCGGCGCTCTGGCTGACGCCGCTGCGGCGTCTGCATCGCAACGAGGGAGCCCACCAGCTCGAGGCGAGTCTGCCTGCGCAATGCGGTCGTATTCAGACTTATCTGGAGAGCCGACGCCAGACCAACGAATATGGAGCGTCGCCGCTCATCGACTTGTTGGCCGAGGATGCGCTCGCCATCGCGCAGCGAACGCCTGTGGAATCCATCGTTTCCAACGGGCGCCTGAGCGTGATGACGGCGGTTGGGATTGCGGCGTCTACGTGCCTTGTTCTGCTGTTGGCGGTCGGCCCTGCGCACTGGGGATTCGGCGCTCGCCACCTTCTACTGGGCTCGGCGCTGCCGCGTACGGCGGCGCCGCTGCGACGCATTTTGGTTCAACCGGGAGATGCGACGGTTCGCCGCAATACCGATCTGCCGATCCGCGCGGAGGTTAGCGGCTTTCGCCCAGAGCGCGTCGACCTGGTCGTGCGTTTTGCGAACGAAACTGAATGGGAGCGCGCGCCGATGCAGCCGGCCGCTGAGGAGGGAACGCGATTCGAGTTCGAGTTGTACGCCGTGCGCGGCCCGCTTTCGTACTACGTCGATGCGTACGGGGTCAGGAGCGCTGAGCACAATGTGAGCGTAGTGGATCTGCCGAAGATCGAGCGTATGCGGCTGACCTACTCCTACCCGGAATGGACCGGCCTTGGGCCAGTCGTCGAGGAAGAGAGGCGAGACATTCGCGCTGTCGGCGGCACGAGCGTCAAGATCGAGGTCTTCGCCGATGCGCCCCTGGACGCGCCGGCCTTGATCGTGGACGGGGCTGTACGCGAGCTTGCGCACGAGGATCGGGCGAGCGTCGGCTTCATCGATGTACAGAAACCCGGGCGGTATCAGATCGGCGCGCGTGTGGCCGATGAGTTTGTCGCATTGAGCGATGAATACGCGATCGAGATCATTCCGGACGAGAAGCCGGTCGTGGAAATCCGCAAACCGGGACGCGACTCACGCGCGACCAGCATCGAGGAGGTGCCTGTCCGCATCGAGGCGCAGGATGATTTTCGGCTCCGCAACGTCGAGCTGCGCTATTCGGTGAACGGCGGTGCATGGCGCTCCGTCCCCCTGGAAGGCGGGGCAAAGAGGAGCGAGACCGAGTCGCTGCTGCGCTTGGAAGAACTCATGCCTGACTCGGGCTCGGCAGCGCATCTCGCGCCCGGCGATCTCGTCTCCTATTACGCGGTAGCCAGGGACCGCAGTCATGCGGCGCAGACCGATCTGTTCTTGGTGCAGGTGCAGCCTTTCGAGCGCCGCTTCACGCAGGCGCAGGGCGGCGCAGGCGGGGCCGGCATGAGCGACGATCAGGGCGCCGTCTCGGAACGTCAGCGTGAAATCCTGCTCGCCACCTGGAATCTGCAGCGCAACGATGAGCGCAACACGCGTACGCGCGCGCAACTGGAAGACAGCGCGAAAATGCTTGCGGAGCTGCAGGCGACGCTCGCGCAGCAGGCGCGCACGCTCGCCGAGCGCACGCGCGCGCGCGCGTCGCTCGAGGACGAGCGCATCAAGATCTTTGTCGAGAGTCTGGAACGCGCCGCAGCCGCCATGGATCCCGCCGCGAAACGCCTGAGCGAATTCCGGCTCGCGGATGCAGTGCCTGAGGAGCAACAAGCCCTGCAGCAGCTGCTGCGAGCGGAAGCAGCCTTTCGAGAAGTGCAGGTCTCCATGCAGCGCAGCAGCCCGGGCGCAAGCGCTCAAAACTCGCGCAGCTTTGCGGAGATGTTCGAACTGGAGATGGATCTCGAGAAGAATCAGTACGAGACGGAGTCGCAGCTGTCGATGCAGAGCGCGCAACAGGAACGGGAAGAGGCCATTCGCAAACTGAAGGAACTTGCCGCGCGGCAGGAAAAACTCGCAGATCAGGCGAACCGATCCGTTATACGCGCACAGGAGCAACGCTGGAAACAGGAGCAACTGCGCCGTGAGGCCGAAGACCTTCGTCGCCGTCTCGCCGAAATGAATCAGCAGCAGGGGTCGCAATCGGAGCCCTCGGCGCAAACCGACGCGAAGAGCGGCCAAGCATCCGCAGGCGTGAGCGAGGAGAACGACTCTGGCAAAGGTCTCAGCGTGGGCCAGGCGCTGGAGTCGATCAATCGCGCACTGGACGACATGCGGGCGGCCAACGAGCGATCAGGACGCGATCAGACCTCATTTGACGAGGCGGCGCGCGAAGCGGGCCGGAGCCTGCGGCAGGCGCTCAAAGAGATCGATCGTCCAGCGGCGCCGGCGGCGAGCCTCGCCGAAGTTCTCGATCAGCTGGCCGGGCGCGCGCAGCGGATCGGCGAGGACCAGCGCCGCATGGCGTCCGATCTCTACGAGGCGCTTTCGCAGATCGGAGCGGATCAGTTCGGCGGGCGAGGTTTCTTAGATCGGCGCAAGGTGAAGGATCTGGTGGAGGCGAAGCAGAAGATGTCCGAAGAGCTCACGGCCGTGCAGCGCGAGCTGCGCAACACAATCCACGAGCACCGCGATCAGCAGCCGAATTCTGCGCGGCGGGTCAGCGAGATCATCCGTGAACTCGAACGTTCAGAGGTCATGTATCGCCTCAATCGCAGCGCTGCGGAGATCTATTATGGCCGTGGTCGTGAGGCGGCGATGCGAGAAGGTCTGATTGCCGAGACCCTCGAAACCTTGGAGCGCGACTTGCGTGGGGCTGCGGCGCTCGCGGCGCAGGAAGCGAAAACAAATCACGAGCGCTCCACGCCGGAGGCGCTCCTCGCCGAAGCGGCGCAAATGCGGCGCGCCCTGCAATCAGGCGAGCCGGAACCGCAAAACCCGCGACATGACGCTGGGGGGAACGCGCAGCGCGTTCTCTCGGCCGACGCGGACGCTCGGCGTAATCCGCCCGGGCAAGAATGGGACCGCCGCGAGTCGCTGGCGCGCGAGATCGCCGCGATCGGTCAACGCGTACGGGATGCAGCAAATCGCATCAATAGGGGCGAGCTGACCCAGGCGCAATTCGATGCTTTGCGCAGACGAGCGAATGAGCTGAGGCGCCTCGCCGGCGATCCCATGGCAGACCAGGCGGCGATGTTGAAGCTCATAGATCAGATCGAACTCGCGGCGCTCTTTTCCGCGCCGAACCTCAGGGATTCGCCTGCGCGCGCCATGCCTCCCCCCGAGGACTCGCCGCAATACCGCGAAGCCGTTGCGGAGTACTACCGCCGGCTCGGGAACCAGTGAGACAGGCATGCTGGACGTACGTGCATGAGGGCGGTCAATGCGCCTTCGTTCGCCCATCCGCCTTGCAGAGGATGCGAGGCATGCGCCGACGCCAGGCGCCGCCCCCTGATTCGGCTTCTGTGCATCGCAGGCTCCATCCTGTTGTCGCTAACGCCGCTCGCTGCGTCCAACCTGATCACAGGCGACGGCGGAAGAAGCGGCGAGCCCGCAAATCTTTCTCAGCTGAATTTCGTGCGGGCGATCTACGACAGCGAAGGCGGCATGGGCGAGGCGTATTACGCCTACGACGGCCGCGTATGGGCGCGCTGGGAAACCGATTTCCCCGAAGGCGACGACAATTTCAGTCATCGTCTGATGCAGCTCACGCGCATCAACGTAAAGCCGCACGCCGCGAGTCGCCTGCTCACCGCGCCGGATCTGGGGGATTTTCCGCTGCTTTACATGTCCGATCCAGGTTACATGGTGCTGTCTGAAGAAGAGAAAACGGCGTTGCGCCGTTATCTCGCCAATGGCGGTTTTCTCTGGGTGGACGATTTTTGGGGGGATGCGGAATGGACCCAGTTCGCCGCTGTCATGCGCGATGTGCTGCCGGGGCGCGAATGGATCGTCCTCTCGCCTGAGCATCCGATCTTTCGCGCAGTTTTCGATCTGAACGAAATGCCGCAGATTCCGGCGCTCCCGTTCGCGAGCCCCGGCGGCAGCACGGCGGAACCGCCCGGCGCGCACAAATTCCCCGCAGGATCGCTGGACGAGCCGCAGATGCGCGCTTGGTTTGACGACCACGGTCGCCTCATGGTGCTAGCCACTCACAATACGGACGTCGGCGACGGTTGGGAGCGCGAAGCGTACGGCGAGTGGTACTTCGAGACGTTTTCGATGAAATCCTATATGGTCGGCGTGAACGTGGTGGTGTATGCGATGACTCATTGAGGCGAGCGACTGGTGAATAGCATGCGGCGCGTCGCCTCCGCCCCCTCTATGCGCCGTAGGCACTGACGTGCGTTCAAAGGTCATCCTGATCACTGTCCCAGTTGCGATTGCCAGCCCGTGACCATCATCAATCTGCGCAAAGCGAAACGGCGCCGCGCCGAGCAGAAGACGCTGTGCGCTTCAGGGTTTCACAAGTGGGAAACCCTGAGCGAGCGGCGCTTCGACGTGAAGCGAGGCAAACTCGTGACGGCCGAACGCTGCAAGCGCTGCGGCACAGAGCGAGTGAAGGCTGTTTGATGCTGGCGATTGGCGAGCAGCCGCTCGTGATTAGGCGCGTGCGTTTCGGCTTAGTCGCTACTCAGCAGCAATACACCTAGCATGGCTCAATCGATAGCGCTCGCCCGTGCGTTGATGGATGAGGATGCATCGCTCACCGTCAGTCAGGAGCCGAAACGTTTCAGGTTTGTCGAATTCCCGGCCGCTCAGGCGCCCGCCCGCGGAATCTCGCGCTGGTTTGGGCTCGATGAGGAGCACGCTCGAGGCGGTCAGCGCAGCATCCGCGAGCGCAACGTCGGCGCGACCGAGCGCGGCGCTCACGACTTGCCGTAACTCTTCGCGACTCTGCGGCGTCGCCTCCATGACCAACGCGGGCGTTTCGGGTTGAGCCATGGATGCACAACCGAAGAGCAGCCAGCCCAAGGAGATCTGCGCAAGTCGGCGCATCACAGCCTATCTCTGAGGATGCGGTTGTCTCGAGCAGGCGATTTGAGCGCGAGGCCATCGATCATGGTGAGTGGTTGGCCCGGCTTGGTCTGGACGCCCGAAGCGAAGCCCGTCGCCGCAGGGCACGCTG
>DATAFY010000212.1:0-2015 GCA_036257205.1 Steroidobacter sp.
CCCTTCTGACTTTCCCGAAATCGCGGAGTATCTGGTGCGACTTGGCATCGACTCGATCAGCCTCACCCCCGACACGGTGATCAAGACCACACTGGCGGTGCTCGACCTTGAGAAGAAGCTCGGCCGCGCTCCCCGACCGCAGATGCTGGCTCAAACCGCCGCCTGAGCCTGACACCCCGTCTCAGGTCGCTGCAGCGTGAATCACGGACTGCCGGTGCAGCCCGCATCTCCTCTGGCGTTGTTGACCACATCAATGGCAGGAACCCCCACCCCTGCGCTGCCACTGTACCGGATCTTGTTCACGTAGCCCCAGCTTGCGTCAGCACGCTTGTTCCGTGGGCGTGCATTCGTGGATCTCGAAGTCCTCGAGCTCGTTGCGCTGGATCGCATCAAAAACGCGGCCGTCCTCGCAATGCGCCTTGGCGATGACAACCAACTCGTCTTCAACCAGGCGCTCTATCACGCCGCTGCAATAGGCGACCCTGCTGCGGTAGTCCTAGCGCAGCTGCGCAGCCAAATCTTCTTCCCAGTCGGCCAGTGCGGGCAACACGCTCGCGACAAGGATCGCTGCCGCACCGAGCCAGAGCGGCGCACGACCGAGCAAGTGTTGGGAGTCGCGCATGGGGCAGCTCCGTGACGTAGGTAGAAGCGGCCGGAGGATATGAGGCGGCGACCGGGGCGGCCTTGATTCACGTCAAGCATCGCTGGTCGCACCGAATGCTGTATGCGCCGCCAGATGGCGTTGCAAATGCCGCCGATGAACGAGAGGAAAATACCATGGAGCGACCTGCCAACTCTTATGCCAATCCTCGCAGTACGCCGCCGGTCGCCGTGTCACCGAGCCCGCAGGACGTCTACCCGCCCGCTCAGTTGCGCGACTGGTCGAGCAGGTCGGCGTCAAGAAGGCGACGCTCTCGGCCGTTCAGACCGTTGCGCTGGGTCTCCTCGCTGGCGCCTTCATTGCATTCGGTGCCATGTACGCCACGCTCGCGATGACTGGCGCCGCGCTCGGCTTCGGGCCGAGCCGGATGCTCGGCGGCCTAGCCTTCTCGCTGGGCCTGATCCTGGTCGTGGTCGGCGGCGCAGAGCTGTTCACCGGAAACAACCTCATCGTCATGGCGTGGGCGGAGCGCAAGGTTACGACCACCCAACTCGCGCGCAACTGGGCGCTCGTTTACGTCGCAAACCTCATGGGCGCGCTCGGTACCGCGCTGATGGTACATTGGTCTGGCACGCTTGCGCTCGGTGGCGGTGCTGTGGGTGAGAGCGCGATCCGTATCGCCGAGGCGAAGGTGGGACTCACGTTCGGCGAAGCCTTCTTCCGCGGTGTGTTGTGCAATGTTCTTGTCTGCCTCGCGGTTTGGCTGTGCTTTGCCGCGCACGACGTAGCGAGCAAGATCCTAGCGATCATCTTTCCGATCAGCGCTTTCGTCGCGCTCGGTTTCGAGCACTCGGTCGCCAACATGTATCTCCTTCCAGTCGCTTGGCTGTCCGGCGCCGAGACCATCACCTGGTCCGGTTTTGTGCATAATCTCGTGCCTGTGACGCTTGGCAACATCACCGGCGGGGGCCTCTTTGTGGCTGCAGTGTACTGGATGATCTATCTCCGCAAGCCGGGCGCGACTGCAGCACTCGCCGCAGACAATTGATAGCGGAGGATCTGCGTCCTGCCTGTGAGAGCCGTCGCTAGCCTTTCTCCCTACTCTATCCGTTCGCCCAGCGGAGGCGTCGCAGGATGGCCTTTTCGATTTCGATGATCGTGAAGCCCGTAATTGCAATCGCGACTGCCAGCAGGCCTTGCGGAATGGTGAGCGCGCGGCTGTCGAACAGCTCGTGCATGAACGGCGCGTAGGTGAACAGAAACTGCAGGGCGGTGACGGCGCCCACGGCGATCAGCACCGCCCACGTACCGACCACGCCCTCGAACGTCATCGACGGTAACCCCAGGTACCGGATATTGAACAGGTAGAACACCTGCAGTGCAACCAGCGCGTTGACCGCGAGTGTCCGCCCCT
>DATAFY010000249.1:0-5509 GCA_036257205.1 Steroidobacter sp.
AACTCGTAATCTGTGCGACGGTCGTCTTTAGTCTACAGGCGCTCGTGACCAGTGCAGAGTGGCTGCATTACCAACGACTGCACGACGCTGCGCAGCAGGCTCAAGCGGCGCAGATTACGGAACAGACTCTAAGCCTGGCGCAACAGGATGCGCTCGAGCAGTTCGTCGAACTGAACGAGGAATTCAAACCGTCGCGAGCGAGTCAAGAAAAGATGATTGCACGCGTGCAGGAAAGCTACGCAGCGGCATTCGGCGTCATCAGTAAGAGAACCTGGTACTCGCAAACGAATTTCCTGTTCACTCACGGCCTGTTCGACAGCATGAGCATGATGCTGCTGGGCATGGCGCTGCTGAGACTGGGCGTTCTGCGAGGCGTCGCCTCTGCGCGAGCGTACGCGCTGCTTGCGATCATCGGTTATGCCGCGGGGCTCACGGTCAACCTCTTCGAAACCACGCGACTGGAGGCCGCCGGTTTCTCCGTCGAAGCGCTGATTCAGTCCTATCTCACGTACGACCTTGGCCGCGTACCCACGACCTTGGGACATGTCGGCGTCATTGGACTCGCGTGCCGCGCGGGGCGCTTGCCTTCTCTAATGCGAGCTTTCGCTGCCGTCGGCCGGATGGCGCTCACGAATTATCTGGCGCAGAGTTTCATATGCCTGATGGTGTTCACCGGAGCGGGTTTATCGCTGTACGGGGAGCTGGAGCGGCGCGAGTTGTACTATGTGGTCGCTGCGATTTGGGCGCTGGAGCTCGGATGGAGCGGGCTATGGTTGCGCTGGTTCCGCTTCGGACCGGCGGAATGGTTGTGGCGCTCGCTCACGTACTGGCGCATGCAGCCGATGCGGCGTGGTCAAGCCCGAACCGAGCCGCGGGTTATCGCGAGCAACGACCGCTAGTCGCTGGTGAGTAGTCGCGGCTCACGAGGTCCATGCCCGTAACTTTCCTTTACTGCCTTGAAGAGGGCTGCCGATGTCTCGCCGCCTGATCAGCTCCGGCTCTACATTCGAGAAGGAGATCGGCTATTCCCGCGCCGTAGTCGACGGCGAATGGGTCTTCGTTTCCGGGACGACCGGCTTCGATTATGAGTCGATGACCATCTCTGAGGATGTCGTGGCGCAGACCGAGCAGTGCCTGAAAAACATCCAGGCTGCGCTGACGGAAGCAGGCGCCGTCCTGGCGGACGTCGTGCGTGTAATGTACGTGCTCCCGCGGGCAAAGGACTTTCCCGCGTGCTGGCCGACGCTGCGCAAGTACTTCGGAGAAATCCGACCCGCCGCCATGATGATTTCCGCAGGACTCGCCGACCCTCGCATGCGGATCGAAATCGAAGTCACGGCCCGGCGGCGTACAGCGTCCGTGTAGGACTGCGCTGAATACGTATGTTCAGGCGACGTCCGGCGCGCGCGAACGCCATAATGTTTTAGGTACATGACAATTGCGGACGCAGACGCTGCGATCGCGCATGGGCGCGCGGACCAGACGAGCTACGCCGCTCGAGCATATTGAGCTTTCGACGATGTGACTGACGGAAGGAGGCGGAAGGCGATGTGTTTGTCGAAGCTCGCCTGCGCGCCCGCTCCTGATCGACCATTCCCGACGGGCGTGAAAAAGTGGGCGCCCTTGCTGTGGCTGGCGATGATCGGAGCGGCGGGCTGGGTCCTGTCGCAGCGCTTGCGCGCGGTCGACTTTGCCGACGTCGCTACGCAACTGCGTGCGCTGCCCGGGTCCGCCATGCTGGCGGGCGCTGCCTGTTCAGCAGCCTGCTATCTGCTGGTTGGAATCTACGAGGGAGTCGCTGTACGAATCGCGACGGGCCGGCGCGCCGTCCTTCAGCCGTTGGCAGTTGCACTGATCGCCAATCCTATCGGGCGCGCGGTGGGCGCCGCGATGGTCAGCAGCGGCGCGCTGCGCTACAGGATGTATTCCACGCTCGGAATGAGCGCTCGTCAGATCGGCGCTGTGATTCTTCTGATAATGATGCCGTACCTCATCGGCGTCGGCTGGCTGATCGACTTATCGCTCCTGTTCAATGCGGAACAGGCAGGTCGCGCCTTGCGGCTGTCGACCGTTGTAGTGACGGCGCTGGCCATCGTAGGGCTGGTGAAGGACATCGGTTGGCTCGTCCTGGTTGCGAATCGCAGCGCGCCCTTCACGCTTCGAGGGATGGTGATCGCGCTTCCGACGCTCGGTCACACACTGATTCAGACGGCGTTCGGCATTGCACAAGTCTCGCTCCTCTCGGGGATCCTGTACCTATTCATGCCGACGGAATTGAACATGAGCTGGCTCCCATTCGTCGCGATTTACTGCACCGCCTTCATCGCAGGGCAGATCAGCAACGTACCCGCGGGGCTCGGCGTGCTCGAGGCGGCGCTGCTGCTGATGCTCCCGCACGTTCCTCCGGCGAAACTACTGGGCGCGACGCTCGCTTATCGAGCGGTGTTCGAAGTTGCGCCTTTGCTCCTCGCGATCGTGTTGCTAGTGACGTTCGAAACGCTCCATCCGGCAGGCGCAGTGCGCAGACGCTGAGGGCGCCGAAGCGACAACACGCTTGGATACCGAGCTTTGCTGCTTGCGCAAACGCATAGCGGGCGGCCCGACCCGACGGGCCGGGCGTCAGCCTGCATCCGGACGCCAGGTGCGCCGCTTGAAAGGCACCGGCCCGGACGGCGGTGCGTCCAGCTCTTGGGCGTAACGTTGACCGCCGTACACAGCGTGCGCTATGAGGCCGGGTGCGAGACAGTCTCCGATCGCATCGACCGTCTCGACTCCCGCGTCCCGCCAGTCACCCTCGCGCGCCAGCAGCGCCTGCTGCAGCTCGTCATGGGGTAAGCGAGCAGTAATTGTCACGAGTGAGGCGCAGTCGATATATCGCTCCGCACCGGTGTAGACGCAGGCGATGCGCGCGCCGCCTGCCGATGCCTCAAGCAGATTATGAGCTGTGATGATGCGCACCTGCAGCGATCTCAGGCGCTTCTGCACGTGCCGATACTCCTGGGTATTCATCGTCCAGGTCGCGACCACGTCGTCGGGCGTGACATAGATGATCTCTCGGCCGGCGGCCTGCAACACTTCTGCCAGCACGCTGCCGATATAGAAGCCGTCGTCGTCGAAGAGCAGTACGGGTCCGTCCGGAATGACGCCGCGCATCAAATCGTCCGGCGTAAACACATTCGGACCGCCAAGACCTGAAACCTTGAGCCCGTTGCTTCTCCCGTAGCCGTCGCGTCGCCAGTAGCACCCAGTTGCGAGCACAACGCGCTCGGCCCCGAACGCTAGCACATCGTCCGCACTCAATCGGTTCTCCCGGTACACCGCAACGTTCGGCAGCTTGTTGATCTGCCCGATGCGCCAATCGCGCACGCGCGCCCATTCGCCCAATCCCGGCAAACGCGCTTCCAGCGTCACTCGTCCGCCGAGTTCGCGCGAGGCTTCCGCAAGGGTCACGTCGTAGCCGCGCTGTCCGAGTGCACGAGCGGTTTCGAGTCCCGCGGGGCCGGCTCCCACGACGAGCGCTCGCTTGTCGCTCTGTTTCGATCGAATGCGCTCGGGATGCCACCCCTTGCGCCACTCCTCGCCCATGGTCGGATTTTGGGTGCAGCGAATCGGCGTGACCGTCATGTCTCCTGAGACGCAGATGTTGCATCCGATGCACTCGCGAATGTCCTCACTGCGTCCCTCTTCAATCTTCTTCGGGAGAAACGGATCGGCGATCGAGGGCCGGGCCGCGCCGATGAAATCGATCACGCCGCGACGTACCTGGCTCACCATCGCATCGGGCGAAGTGAAGCGCCCCACACCAACGACCGGCTTGCACGTGACCTGCTTGACCCAATACGTGAACGGTTCCTGATATCCTTCGCGCGCGAAGCGCGACGTCTGCGAATCCATGTGCCAGGCGGCGATATTCACATCCCACAGATCGGGCAGATCGGCCAGCAACGCGACGATCTCCCGCGCCTCGCTCTCGTGCACGCCTTCCCGCCCGAGAAACTCCTCTGTCGCGAAGCGCAGCGCGACTGCGCACTTATCGCCAACCGCATCCTTCGCGTCTGCAATCAGCTCACGCAGCAGGCGCACGCGATTTTCGAGCGAGCCGCCGTACTCGTCCCTTCGGTGATTGCGACGCTGCTGCAGGAAGTGCATGGCGAGCGAAAGGTCATGCGCCGCGTACACGTATACGATATCGAAGCCGGCGCGCTTCGCACGGATCGCCGCGTCACGATGCCATCTTCGGTATTCGCGAACATCCCGCCGCGTCATCGCGCGTGCCTGCAGCGGATAGCCGTACTTGAGCGGCTGATGCGAGGGCGCGAGCGGCGCTTCCCGGGAATACAGATTCGAGGCTGTCGGACCATTGTGCGTGAGTTCGATTGCGGCCAGGGCGCCGTGCGCGTGGACCTTTTCGCACATCAGCGCGAGCGCCGGAATGTCCTGGTCATCCCAAAGTCGCGCTTCGACGTAAGGAGAAACGTCGCCGCTCGGATGAATTTCACACTCTTCCGTGCTGACGACGGCCCAACCGCCCTCCGCCTTCATCTCACGCATGGCGGCATGCGCTTCAGGCATTGCATGGCCCATGCCATTGCAGTGCGGAACCTGATAGAAACGGTTCTTAGCGGTGACTGGCCCGATGCGAACGGGCTCGAATAGGATGTTGTAGCGCATTGCGTACGTAGGGACTGGTGAGTCTTTTAGTTAGCGACTGGCGGCGCCTCTTTCTTTTCTGCGTCTGCTGTGCGCCCGTGCGCTTTGGCGATGCTGGCGATGGATCTTCGCCGCAGCCGCTCGCATCTCGGGTCCGCTCGCCGCCCGCACGGCGAACCCCGGACGGCGGACGCATAAATCAGGGCTGTCCTAGGGTTTGATCAACGCTTCCTCTAGACTGGCGTCGAGGATCGTGACCGCCTCGTCCACGTGATCCGTCGTGATTACCAAAGGCGGCATGAATCGCACCGTGCTCTGGCCGCACGACAGAAGTAGCATGCCATTGTGGAATGCGCGCCTGATCAGGCGGTCGCACAGATCCTTCGCAGGATTCTTAGTGGTCCGTGATTCGACGAGCTCCATCCCGAGCATGAGGCCTTTTCCGCGAACATGGCCGATACAGTCGAATTTGCGCTGCAGCTCCTGAAGCCGCTTGAACAAGTACTCACCTGTCCGGGCTGCATTGGCCGCATATTGCGACTCGACGAGATCCAGGGTCGCGAGCGCCGCCGCGCAGCACAGCGGATTGCCGCCGTAGGTATTGCCGTGCGCGCCGCGCTTCCATTGTTCCATCAGTTTTTTCTTCGCGACCGTCAGGCCGATGGGCAGACCCGATCCGAGTCCTTTTGCCAGGGTTATGATGTCGGGCGCGACGCCGGAGTGTTGTGATGCGAACATCCTTCCGGTGCGCCCGATCCCGCACTGCACCTCGTCAAAAATCAGCAGAATGCCGTGACGGTCGCACAGTTCACGCAGGCCCTGCAGGAATCCGTCCGGCGGGGTGATGTAACCGCCCTCA
>DATAFY010000254.1:0-5400 GCA_036257205.1 Steroidobacter sp.
GCTGCGGCACGAGCTGGGCGTCTACGTCTGCGGCGGTAAAGGCGCGCACTCCAGACAAACGCCCGCCGAGCTCGCCTCGGTGGGCGAACGCACCGGTCTGAACGCGGCGCCGCTCACGCATGCCAGCCGACTGATCGCGAAGATCGATAGCGCCGCCGTGCAGGATGGTTATGACCTGTACGTGCACTCGTTCATCCTGACCGCTGAGGGCCGCTGGTGCGTCGTACAGCAAGGCATGAACGAGGCGCGGCGTGAAGCGCGCCGTTACCATTGGCTCTCGGAAAATCTACAGAGCTTTCTTGACTCCCCGCACGCAGCGATTGAAGGAAAACAGCGCGGCGAGATCGTGAATCTGGCTGATGTGCGCGCTGAGCGCAGTCGTCGAGCTGGTCTGGAACTCGTACACAGCGGCCCCGACCGCACGGTCGGACTGCTCAAACGGATCTCAGGAGCAGGCGACCGAGCGCTGAGCCTGTTCCCGGAAACGCAGTGGGAACAGCCGCCCGAACCCAGCACGTTGCCGCACTTGCAGATGCCCGCACATCATGACGTGCGCGCCAGCGATGTGGCGCTCAAGCGCCTGCATGGCGCTCTCGCTGCGGCGGCCGATCGAGGGCCACGGGACTTCGCCGACCTATTGCTGACGCCTGGGGTCGGCGCCCGCACAGTCGCGGCGCTCGCGTTGGTTGCGGAAGTGGTGTACGGGGCTCCGTCGCGGTTCAGCGATCCCGCTCGGTTCTCACTCGCTCACGGCGGCAAGGACGGCCACCCCTTTCCTGTGCCGCTTAAGGTCTACGACGAAACCATTCGCGTTTTGAAGCAGGCGGTGCACCAGGCGAAGCTTGGCAATGATGAGCGACTCGCCGCAATCAAGCGTCTGGACGCGCAGGCGCGCGCGCTCGAGAGCGTCGCTTCGGGCCCGACGTTCGACAGCTTTCTCGCCGCTGAACGCGTGCACTCGGGCGACTACGGCGGCAAGGCCGTAAGCCCGCGTTGCGCCCCAGCGCCGCCTTGTTCGCTGTCAGTCGGTTGTGCGTTGCGCCTCGAGAGACTGAGTTCTTCCGCACCGACAACGGGAAAACGTTCTAGCGAGACTGGAGCGCCGCAGTCAGGCTGCTCTGCAGCAACGAACTAGCGGAGGACGCAATGCCCTACTGACAAGCAACGGCCACGTCGGTCACGTTCGCCGCGCCCATCGTTCCGGTCCCGTTCGTCACCGTGCATATCTGGAAGGGAAAGAGCGGCGGCGTCGCGACGGTCACGGCGTAATTCGCACCGCTGGGAACAGCGGTGGCGAAGGCGAAAGGGCCAGTGCCCACGGCGATCGGCGCGCCGCCATTCAAGCTCAACGTCAGAGCGGAGCCCTGCAATCCCGCGACCGTTCCGCCGACTGTGAAGGCGTTGGTTGTACACGTGACGGCTACGTTCGTCACATCGACATTTCCAATTGCGCCGGCGCCGTTCGCAACCACGCACGTCTGACTTGGATTCAGCGGTTGGACGGCGATACTGACGTTGTATGCGGCGCCGCTTGTCAGCCGCGTCGTGAATATGAACGAGCCATCGGCGGTGATGGCGAGATCGTCCCGGCCATTGTTCTGGAGAATCAGACCGGATCCTGCCAAGCCGCTCACCGCGCCGCCGATCGTGAACACGTTGATGCACGTGACCACAATGTTCGTCACGGGCTCGGCGCCGACGATCCCGAGGCCATTCGTCACGCTGCAGGACTGTGCTGGGTTGCTCGGCGCTGTGCGCACCGTCACGCTGTATGAACCCCCGGTCGCAACAGGCGTGGGGAACGTAAAGGCGCCGTCGACTGCAATCTCCACGGGATCGCCGCCGCTGTTCTGCATCACCAGCCCTTGTCCCAGCAGACCGGAAACCGTTCCACCGATCGAATACGTGTTCAGCGCGCAGGTCACACGCACATTGCGTGTGTTCGCATCGCCCACGGTTCCCGAGCCTCCCTGCACCGTGCACGTCTGCGGCGGAGTCGACGGGTGCGCTGCGACCGTCGCTTCGTACCTCGAACCGCTGTCGAGCTGCGCATCGAACTCGAAGCTGCCGTTGGATGCGATCGGCAGTTCGTACGCGCCGTTCAGTCGCAGCACGAGACCCGCGCCCTGAAGGCCCTCGACCGTTCCGCCAATCGTGAAGCGACGCGTCACGCACGTGACTTCAATATTCGTCACGTTCGCGCCGCTAACGATGCCGGCCGCGTTCGCCGCCGAACAGGTTTGCGCGGGATTCGTCGGATTTTCCTCCACCGTGACAACGTAACCGGCGCCCTCCGTCAAGTGCAGATCGAACGTCAACGGGCCGTTGCGCGTCGCTTCGTAATCCGTCCTCTGCCCACCCGCATTCAGGCGCAAAACGACGCGCGCTCCAGCAGCGAGCCCAGAAATGGATCCCCCTATCGTGTAGAGATTGGAAGCGCAGGTCACACGCACATTCGTCACGTTTGCGTTTTGGACGACGCCCGCGCCGTCCGCCACGACGCAGTTCTGACCCTGAGGCTGCGCTTCGACGGTCGCTAAGTAGCTGGCGCCGCTCGGGACCGGCTTGAGGAACGTGAAGGGTCCGTCGCCGCCGATCGCGAGAACCTCATCGTTATTCCTCAGCAGCAATCCCAAACTCGCGAGTCCAGAAACCGTGCCGCCGATCGTGAATGCATCAATGGAGCAGATGACGCGGACCGTGGTCACGTCGGCGCCGCCCATCACGCCTGCGCCGTTTTCGACGGAGCAGGTCTGGACTGGATTTGCGGGTTGCGCAGCGACTGTGACGTTGTAAGCGGCGCCGGTTGCGACCGCGGTGTGAAAAATGAATTCACCATCGCTCGCGATTGGCAGATCCTCACTGCCGTTGTTGCGCAGCACGAGCCCGGACCCGGACAGCCCGCTGACGACCCCACCGACGCCGAACGACGCGCTCCCGCTCGCACAGACGACGGCGACGTTCGTGACGTCCACGCCGGAGATCCGGCCTGCGCCGCTCGACACCGTACACGTCTGCGCAGGGTTCACAGGCTGCGAACGGATCGTGACCTCATACACAGCGCCGTCCGCAAGCGCCTCGCCGAAAGTAAAAGCGCCATTCGCAGCGATCGGCAGCTCTACGCGTCCGTTGAGCTGCAAGGCGAGGCCAGATCCAACGAGGCCGGCGACTGCGCCGCCGACCGAGAACGTCCGAACGCCTTGTTCCTCGGTTGCGACGCCGCGTCCGTTTGAGCACGAGGCGAGCCCAAGCGCACAACTGATCCATGCGAGCCTGCACGCGCCGGAAAAGAGGGTGACCCTGTCTGTGCGAGCACGCACGGTTTCTCAGGCGGTGCGCGATGCGGGCCGGCCCAGCGCCGGCAAAATAGGGACTGCGTGAGCGAACATCAAATCACCACCGTCCATAGCTCCTAGCTGCGCATGTGTAGGTCAGCGGCGCGTGTCGGCGATTGCACTGCGCACTGTCATATCTCTGCGCAGAAGATAATGTTCCGCGCCCGGTCCGCCGCGTAGGCTGATCCCGGACAAGGGAACTTGCGCGAGCTGTAGGAGTTGCCCACCGGAGCCGATTGGGCATGCGAGTGCGGAGAACCTGATGAGCGCTTCAAGCGAGCCTGCACACACGCGCATGGTGACCGGACTTTTCAGGGATCGCGAAAGCGCAGAGCGCGCATGGCAGGCTGCGGTCGATCTCGGGTACGCAAGCAATGAGATCAATCTGATGCTTGCGCACGAGACGCGTGAGCGGCTGTTCGCGGAGGAACATGCCGCCGGCCTTGCTGCGAAAGCGTCGCGGGCAGCCGCGGAGCCGGCGAAAGGCGCTGAAAAAATGGGCGGTCCGAGGGGCGCACACGTTGGGATGATCGCGCCTGTGCTGGCGGCGGTAGGAACGCTGTTGCTGATCCCAGGGGGAATCATCGCCGCCGGCCCCATCGCGATCGCCCTGGGCGCCGCCGGTGCGGTCGCGGTTGCGGGCGGCGTGATCGGCGCGCTGACGAAATGGGGAATTCCGAAAGAACGCGTCGAAGATTACGAAGCCGGTATTCGCAACGGCGGCGTGCTCATGGGCGTCAGCCCGCACACGCGCAGCGATGCGCGCAAACTACTCGAGGCGTGGCAGGCGAGCGGCGGCGAATACGTGCATTGTTGAAACGACCGGAGTGAAACGGCGTTTCTCCCGAGGCGCGTGTAGCGACTCTGATCCTTGGGCTTTGCGTTCTCGCACGCCGGCCGCGTCCCGCGTTCTTGATGAGCTCTTCGAAGCGCGCCGATTTGCCTGATTCGCGCCGGAAGAATCATGATCTCGCCGGCAAGAACACCCCAGCGCTGCGCGCCGCGCAACTGCTTATCGGATTCGCGGCGGCCGGTCGGTCGCGCTCGCGTGTCTGCTGTCCAACGCGTCGTGACGGCGCCGTTCATCGGCGCCGCAAAGATTGAGCATCTCGAGGACGCTGTCGCCGGCCTGGCCATCACCTTGAATGCCGGGAAGCCTAGGCGCTGCAAGAAATATGAGCCCACGCGAATTGGACGCCGCTGAAGAGCGGTGAGGGTCGGTCAGCGCGCGCTCACCAGGCGCTCAGGCGTGCTTTGCACTCCGCCCCGTCGCTGCCCGCCATTGCAGCCAACGCTGTCCTAGCTCGTGGTGTAAAGTGCGGCGCGATCGCCAACGCCGAGGTGACTCTCAGTGCCTTTGAACGTCCGCGCCGCCGTCGTGCACGGCCCGAATCAACCATTCGTCATTGAAAACGTGCGGCTCGATGGGCCTCGCGAAGGCGAAGTCCTCATTCAAATCAAGGCCACCGGACTCTGCCACTCTGACCTGCACGCTTACGAAGGCAAAGTGCCGTGGCAGTTTCCCGCCATTCTGGGACATGAGGCAGCCGGTATTGTGGTCGAGTGCGGTCCTGGCGTGACCAAGTTTAAACCCGGCGATCATGTGATCCCGTTCTTGGTTCCACACTGTGGAAAATGCATTTATTGCTCGTCTTCGAAAACAAATCTTTGCATCGAAGCGTTCGCGCGCCTGCGGCCGCGCGAGAGTCGCTTTTCCCTGGGAGGCAAACCCGTCACCCAGCTATGGGGCTTAGGCACGTTCGCCGACTACACCGTCCTGCCGATCGACACGATCGCAAAGGTTCGAGACGACGCGCCGTTCGATCCGATCTGCTACATCGGCTGCGGCGCGACGACCGGCCTCGGCGCCGCTTTGTTCGCGGCGAAGGTCGAGCGCGGCAGCTCCGTCGTCGTCTTCGGGCTTGGCGCCATCGGGCTCAACGTTGTGCAGGGCGCGCGGCTCGCAGGCGCCCGCCTGATCATCGGTGTGGACGTTAATGCTGAGAAGGAAGCAATTGCACGCAGGTTCGGCGCGACGGAGTTCCTCAATCCCAAGACAATCGAG
>DATAFY010000257.1:0-3583 GCA_036257205.1 Steroidobacter sp.
AAGCGTGAGCTCTTGCTGCGCGCGTAGCGCAGGCTTTTGCGGCACTTTGAGTCGTGAGGCTTCGGCGGCCACGGCGCCGAAGGGCAGCGTGCGGCCCGTGGGCAAATGAATGATCTGGCTGTTGCGCGTCGTGCAGGCCGAGGGCGCAGTCTTCCAGCGGCGCGCGGCAGCGCTCACCAGCATTTCGCGCGCTGCGGCGCCGGTGCGTCGCATCAGGTCATGGAATGACTGAATGCTCTCGCTGTTGCCCGTGAACATGAAATTGATACGCGGGTTGCGGAAGTCGGGCGCGAACGGCGCGGTGAGCAGGCGCACCGTGCTCCAGTCTGCACCGAGCTCATCCGCGAGCAATGCCGGCAGCGTGGTCGAGATGCCCTGCCCGATCTCGGCCTGCGAGATCATCAGCGTGACTTCATTCTCGGCGCTGATGCGAACCCACGCCGTGAGTGCAACGTCGCTGGCGTCCAGAGCGAGTGCACCGATGCCTTTGAGGATTGCAGCGGGCGATGGCCACGACGCTGAAAGCAGCAGCGCGCCAGAACCGCCTGCCAAAGTCTGCATGAGACGACGGCGCGAAAAGGCGTATGGCGCTCCCGAATGGTGCTCGGCAGCACTCGAAATCAATGGCGTTTCGGCACGCGCATCCACGGATGCACCGGCTCGCGATAGACTGAAGCGCAAAATCTGATCGCGAACCGACCGCGAATCAACGCACCGGTTAGTAAGGTCGCACGCGAGCGGGAGCCGTGGTCAGGAGGCGTGAGCCATGACCAAGAAACTTCCCAAGTTCTTTCACTGTCCGACGGAATTCACGCTCCACATGCTCGGCGGCAAATGGAAGACCCTCCATCCTTTGCTTCTCAAGGAGCGTCCTTGCCGTTATGCGGAATTGCGCAAGCTCCTCCCGAAACTGAGCGACAAGATGCTGAGCGAGCGCTTGCATGATCTGATCGCCTCGAGGCTTGTCGTGCGCAAACCACGTACGGTCGGTCCTGCGCAGGAGTACATGCTGACTCCTCGGGGGCGACAGTTGACCAGTATTCTGAGACATCTCTATGCGTGGGGTGTCGAGAATGCCCGCTCATTCGATGTGCAGGTGGGAACGCCATTGACGGACCTGGATAACGAGCGCAAGGCAGGTTAGACGTACGCCGCCCGCAGCTCGCGCGTCAGTCGGCGACGAAGCCGACGCGTGCATGGGAGCCATCGCAGAATGGTTTGTTGGCGGAATGACCGCAGCGGCAAAACCGCGCCTGCCGCGCGGTCATGATTGTTCGACCAGTGCCGGAGACGATCTCGATATTGCCCGTCACCGCGAGCGGTCCATTGCGCTGTGGTGCAATTTCGAGTGGTCCATCACGGACCTCGAGCGGTTCGAACTTCCCGGTTCGCGGCTCGCCGGTCGCCACGAATCCAAGCGCGTTGTGGCTGCAATCGCAGAAGGGTTTGTTTTTCGATGCTCCGCAACGACACATTGTGGCGCGGTAGCCGACAAGCTGGCCATTGAGCACGAGCGGAGCTTTGAAGGCATAGGGACCGTTCTCGCGTACGACAACGAGATTGACGTTCGGCGCTTGCTCCTGCGGAACTCCATCATGACGCTCGTACCGGATGGCGCCGGACGGACAGCTGTGTGCGACGCTGACATTGGCTTCGACTGTCGCGGCATCCGGGTCGAGCCACGCGCCCTGGACGTTGGCCTTGTAGACCTGCGGCAGACCGAGCACGCAGAAACGCGAATGGATGCAACGTTTCGCTTCGAACTTCAGCGTGAGCACCTTGCCGCGCGCGACCTCCACGCCGTCCGCAACCGTGCTCACAGGCTGTGAGTGCTCGTGAGGCGCGATTTCCTTCGCAGGTGTCGGCGCGCTCGCGGTTTGAAGACGTTTCCCGGCCTCCGAACTCAGCGGTCGCCGATCAACCTTCTGCTTCAAGGCCTTCAGGCTGTCAGCCACTTGCCCGAGCGGCGCGCCGATCGGCGCGAGTTTCACCGCCGTTGCGGCGAGCTCACCCAGGCGTTCCGAAAGCAACGCCCACTCCCGCGCGCCCTCCGGCATGCGTGCGACGCTACGCAGCATAGCGAAGCTGATGCCCGCGGTCTGGCCGGGATGCCGCGGCGAAGCAGGCAGAAGCGTCAACAACTCCGCTACGGCCTTCATCGAGAACATCAACTCGATCGCCGCATCGATGAGCATTCGTTGTCCGTCCGCGTCGCCAGCACAGCCGAAGGCTTGCGCCAGGCACCGCAGCATCTGGCCGTACAGCGCATTCGCGAGATCGAGCGCCTGCGCCGCGTCGGGAGCTTCGACAAAAACCTTATCGGCGGCCGTTGGAGGGCGGCGCATGACGGGGTTGCGGGCAACCGGGCGGTGCGGCTCGAAGTCGGGGCGGTTTTTCAGAAACTCGTCGTATTCCTCGGCGATAGCCAGAAAGCGACGATAATGGGAGTCGGCGCCGGCGACGCTCGTGCCCTCTCCCTGCAGGACGATGGTGTCAATCGCCTGGATCGCCGTGCCGAGGTCGGTCACTGCACACAGCCCCGGGAGCGTCACGATCTCGGGCCCGATTTGCGCCGTGGGGTCTCCGATCAGCGTCGCGGCATCCCCATCGCGCGCCGCCATGGCGATCAAGCCTTCCTTCAGCGCCCGGTAGAGGTGGCCTACCGTGAGATAGTCCTGGGCGCTCGGCATGCACTTGCCGCGCACGGTTTCGCGCACGTATTCGCTCGCGACGGAGAATCCTTCACCGTCACGTATCGTCGAGCCTTCGGGTCGTTCGAGAAAGAGGAAGTGCTGCAGTGTCTCACGGTCGAATGGCGCAAGCTTGACCACTACACCGCTCGGGTAGAGGCCGGGCGCGCTCGGGAAATTCGGTCGAGAAAAGTGAGCAGCTCCGCCCACGGCGGTTGTGATATTGGCCACCGAGGCGAGGTGCGTCATCTCCTCGATCGCTATGGAGACGATCGCGCGTCGCCACCTTCGCACGGCGTCGACCTCGGTGTCGCTCAAACCCACGTCGCTACCGTCCTTCAGACTGAAGGCGGCGAACAAGTAGCAGCACATCAGGTTGTGCTCGATTTCGGCTGCTTCGGCGAGCAGGTAGAGCAATTGCTCGCGGCTCTCAATGCCGATCGCGGGTTCGTTGGATGGCTGCACGGATATCATGGCGCGCTCCCGACGCACACCGGATTCTCACGCCGAATCCCATGGATTCATAATCGAAGCACTGACCGCCTGCGTCGCGGCAGCCCGAAATCTGAGCGCGAAACGGAGTGGAATCAACTCACCGATCGGTAAGGGCGCGGTCGTAGTGGGCTTTTAGCTTTCCCTCATGCGCCACTGATTCGTAATCCGACTTAATCGATGTCCTCTCCGACAGGGCTTCGCTCCGGACTGGGGTGTCCCTTCGGGGCTCTTCGAACACCTCGTGCTATTCAACGCGGCTCCATGCCCGACCTTACCAATCGGTGCGTTGATTCCGTTCCCGGCTCACAGTCACATTTCGTGACCACGGATGGATGGGGGCCAAAACGCAGACACAAGAGAAGCTGCATCTTTGAATCCCGAAGGAGGATGATCGATGA
>DATAFY010000291.1:0-5894 GCA_036257205.1 Steroidobacter sp.
CACGTCGATCAGACCGGGCGTCACCCAGCGGTTCTGCGCATCGATCACACGCGCGCCGGCGGGCGCGGTGAGATTCGTTCCGACAGCTTCGATCCGGCCGTTGGCGATCAGGACGTCGCCGTTTTCGATGCGGGTTCCGGCGCCCGTGAGGATCGTGGCGCCGCGGATCAGAGTCACGGGCGAGTTCGGCGGTTTGTAGGTCGACGGATACGCGACGGGCGGCGGGGCGGGCTTCGCCGGTGCAGCGTCCTGCGCGGGCGGCGCGGCCGCGCAGGCGACCAGAAACATGCAGACGCCTGGAGCGATCGATCGCATCGTCCATGCGCGGAGTAATTCCGCGACGACTCTCTTCTCGTTCATAGATGTACCGCCTTGGACCCGATGGGAGCGGGTTGCCACGCAACCCGATCTTCGGCGCACCGTTGCATCGTTCTCGTCGTGCGCCGCGCGCCCGAACGGCACGCGAAAATATCAGGACACGCGCCTTCCGCGCGAGTGTTGAATGGGAAGAGGTGCGACTTCGTGCGTCAGCAGCCAATGTTTTCGTTCGAGGCCGCCGCGTGCGGCGTCACGTTGGCTGCGACGCCTATGTCGCGGCAACAGAGCTGAGGCGAGAGCAATCCTCGCCTCGGCAGTGCGTTGCATCCGCAACTCAGAACTTCTGACCGAACCTGACGCCTACGGTCCGGGGCGCGGTAGGCGTGATGTACGTGCCGTTGAGCGGAGTGCCCTGGAGCCCGCAGATCAACGCGTCACATTGCGCCCAGCGATCGGTCTGGCCTTCTTCTTCGAATGCGTTGTTGATGAACAACTCGACCAAATAGCTGTCGCTGCCGAACCCCGCACTGAAGTTCGCGATGGTGTACGCGGGCGCCTCGCCCAATACCGCGCGCTGCGCCGTACGCAGGTCCGCCCAGCGGTCGCCGATGTAGGCTGCCGCGCCCTGCACGTAGGCGTCCAACGAACCCACGTTGAACGTGTACCTGGCGATGAGGTTTCCTTTGAACCTTGGCGTCACCGGGAGTTGCTGGCCATCCGGCGCCTTGACGGGTGCGGGATCCCCGTTTCCGTCCACGCACGGGTCCGCGTCGTTCCCGTTTGCGTCCAGCGTTCCGCAATAAGGCTCCGAGAGCGCCGCATCCGTATACGCGGCTCCCGCTGACAGCGACAGATTGGCAGTGACTGCCCAACTCAGTTCGGCCTCGATGCCCTTGATCTCGGCATTGCCGGCGTTCACGATCTGCGTCACCGAGTTTGCACCGAGGAACGAGTACTGGAAGTCCTTCCAGTCCTCGAAGTACACGGCGCCATTGAAGCGCACTCGGTTGCCGGCCCAAGTCGTCTTCCACCCCACTTCATAGTTGTACAGGTAGTCGGCGTCGTACGGCGGCAGGTCGCCGACCCTGTTGACGCCACCTGGACGGAAGCCCTCCGAATAGGTGGCGTAGACGAGAGCGTCGTCGGTGAATCGATAGGTCAGGTTCACCTTGGGCGAGTTGCCGGATTCGTCGACTTCCTTGTCCAGATTCTTGCAGGGCGCGCCGTTGAAGTCGTCGGGATTTTCAGCGCACAACGGATTCTTCTCTCCCGTCCGCGAGGTCCAGGAGTTGGTTAGTCCGAACCCGAAGAATCCCTCCAGGGAGTTCTCCGTCTTGAAGAAACGAATGCCGACGGTCCCCGTCAGTTTGTCCGTAATGTCGTAGCTGAGCTCGCCGAAAGCGGCATAGTCCTCATCGATACGCTCCTGCTTGGTCAGCCACCAGGTATCGGGCCAACCTGTAACCCACAGCGAGTCCACACCGGCGTCAGCATCCGGCCCCGCAAGACTCTTGATCAGGTAGTCCTGCTGGATGTCATGTTGCTGGCGCTCCCAGAACAACCCCGCCACGTAGCGAAAGCGCTGGTCCTGAGCCGAAGAAATCCGCAGCTCTTGGCTCACCATGTCGTAGCGGTCCTGGCCTGCAATGAACTGGGTGATATCGATAGGTGCGCCCGAGTTATCCCAGATGTAGTCCCCGACATGGTAGGTGGGGCTGTAACAGCAGTCGTAGAAGTACGAGTAGTCGACATAGTCCGAGCGGGTCTCGTCCTCGCGCCGCAGGTAGGCGCCGGCGTAGACGAGGTCGAAATTGCTGAAGCGGCCCTCGACCGTCAGAGCCGCCTGCCACCACTTGTCCTCACTGCTTTCCGGATTGAACCGCGTGATCTCGAATGGGCTGCCGGTGCGGTATCCGTAACTGCCGTCGTAACTCGCCTTCTGCGCCATCACCGAGGGCGTGACGGTCCAGTTCTCGTTCAGGTCGATCTTGAGTGCAGCGCGCGCGCCGTAGTTCTCCCCGTCGTTATAGTCCTTCTTGACGAGGTTCGCGTTATCGATCGTGATGCCGGAAGACGGGTACGTGACCGTACCCTGCACGTTGTCGATGTAGCCCGCTTCCTTCTCATACCAGCCCACGAGGCGGATGGCGGAATTCGAGGAGATCGGCAGATTGACGAATCCTTCGCCGACGTAACCCTCTTCGCCGTGATGCAGCGTGCTGAACTGCAGGTCGTAGCCGGCTTTGAATTCGCTCGGGTCCGGCTTGTTGGTAATGATGCGCAATGTGCCAGCCTGTGAGCTTGCTCCGTAAAGCGTACCCTGCGGGCCGGCGAGCGCCTCCACGCGCGCTATGTCGTAGATGTGGATGTCCAGCGCGCCGCTGATCATCGTGATCGGCTGTTCATCGAGGTATGTGCCCACGCTCGGCGACGGCCCGGAGTGGTTTGCGGTCTCGCCGCTCGCAACACCACGCATGAAGGAGCGAGAAAAACCAGGCCCGCCGGCCTGTCCGCCGCTCTGGTAGGAGAGGCTGGGCAGGAAAGCGGCGTAATCGGCGTAATTATCAATATGCAACTCTTCGAGCTTGGCGGTGCCCATCGCCGTGATGCTCAGCGGGATGTCCTGCAGGTTTTCTGCGCGTTTCTGCGCGGTAACGACGATCTCCTCCAGCACGCCGGCAGTCTCCTGCGCGAATAAAGGAGGAGTGCTGCCGAGTATCACTGAGGCCAGAGGAACGCCGGTCATGATCGCGCAGCTGCGCGTCGTGGGCCGGGTGCGCTTCATGTTGCGGATCCAGCTATGAGTCATTGGATTGACCCTCCGCCAGTTTGGTTTGCAACAGTATGCCCACGCCTCAGGGCATTCAAGACTCCGGCGTCTTTGGATAGGCGTCCAGCACCGGTCCCAGGGCTTCCCTCAACGGTCCCAGCCAGGGATCGTAGTGACGCCAATGCTCGACGGCATCGCGGAAGATCGGCTGCCTTACCTGCTCGGAGCTTGCCGTGCGCACGGCCCGTTCGTTTTCATAGAACCGCAGACAGCGCTCATCGAAGGACAAGCTGCAATACTCGAGGAGCCGCCGCACTTCAACCGGGGTATCGTCGATCATTTGCTCGTAAATGACACGATGCACACGACCCGGCAGCACACCATCGAAATGCGCCATGAGATCGACATAGTCACGGTAGTAGCGGCCGACATCCTCGAGGCTGTAGGTGAAGTGTTGTCCACGCGCGAAATGCTGTTTGAAATTGGATAAACAGCAGCCGAGCGGGTGGCGCCGTGCGTCGATGATCTTCGCGTTCGGCAGTATCAGATGGATCAAGCCGACGTGCGCAAAGTTGTTGGGCATCTTGTCGATGAAGAACGGCGCGTCTGTCTTGCGCTGGATACGGGTTTGTTCGATGTATTTTTGACCCAGAGCGCGCAGGTCATCCGCGGTCAGTTTCGCAAGGGTCTCCAGGTAATTCGTGCCTTCCCGGGTCTTGCTGACGCGGAGACTGCCGGCCATGAAGGCAATGTCCGGCAACTCCATTGTACCTTCCACGGCCGGGTGGCTCGACAAGATCTGCTCCAGCAGGGTGGATCCCGCCCGTGGCAGGCCGACGATGAAGATCGGGTCCGGCGCCTGCGCACCCGCTCCCGCTCGTTCTGCAAAAAACTGTTTCGAGAAAACAGCCTTGGAACGTTGCACGTGCGCCGACGTCTCTGCGGCGTCGTAGCGAATGGTCGCCCGGCGCAGGCGGTTGCCATTCGCGTAGTTCTCGAATGATTCGGCATAGACGGCTGAGTCCTCCAACGCCTTGCCGATGGCGAAATGAAAGTGGTATCGATCCTCGTCCGAGAGGTCGCTGCGTTTGAGTTGCGCTCGCATTGCATCAAGTTCAGACGGCGAGAACCGGAAGGTCTTCATATTGGCAAGGCTCCAATACGCTTCTCCCAGCCCCGGCGTCAGATCGATGCTCTTGCGGTAGGCGCTGATGCATTCGTCCTGGCGACCCGCGGTCTTCAGCGCATGGCCGTAGCTCAGCCACGCCTTGGCCTGTTTCGGATATTCGGCGAGCACACATGCATAGATGTCGATGGCCTGATCGTACTCGCCGACTGCACTCAGAATCGCCGCCTTGAGATTGCGATAGCCGGGATTCCTCGCATCGACATCGAGCAGCCGACCCACTTCGACGAGCGCCTCGGCTGGCCTGTGCTGCCGATGTAAGACCAAGGCAAGGTTATGTCGGGCCGCAGTGAAGCTCGGCGCCAGCTCCAGGCAGCGTTTGAGCAGTGTTTCCGAATCGCCCATCCGTCCAATCCGGGCCGCGACTTCGGCCAGCATGCGGATCGCGGCGACATCGGTCGGAAACTGCTTCAGGTGTTCGCGCAGCAGCGCCTCTGCCACCGCGATGCGGTTGTCGAACAACGCGGCGCCAGCTTCCATGAGGCGAGGGTCCTGGCTCGAGAACCTGATGTGCTCCGCATAGGCCGCGTCGGCGCCCTGCGCATCACCGATCGCGGTCAGGTGATCGCCGAGCGCGCGCCACGCCTCGCCCATTTCAGGGTTGAGCTGCAACGCTCTGCGCAGTGCAGTCACCGCGGCTTCGCCCTGTCGATTGGCGCCGAGAGCGAGACCAAGCTCGTAGTGCGCCGCGGCCCAATTTGGATGTTTCGCGGCGAGCGGTTCGAGAATGCTCACGGCGGTCGATGCATCTGAGGTTCTGCGACGTGCGACCCCCAGCAATAACGTCGCTTGAGGATGCTCCGGAACGACCTTGAGAATCTCGGCCGCCTGTTCGGCAGCGGCCGCAGGAGTCGTGGCCAGCAATCGCGCAGCGTGGTTCAACGCAACTTCGAGCGTGCCGACAGGCTCTGATGCACCGCTCATCCGAGATCCCAGTACATTGCCACTGGCTGGATTGTACGCGGTTCACTCGCTCGGGACGCGATGGACCCATGCATCCTGATACTTCGCCGATGCCGATGCCGCCCGTTTTGAAGATAGGGCGCATGGATCAGCGGCTAGCGTCCCAGATTCCTCGGCCCTGAGATCCCGATCCGTTTGAAGGTCTGATTGGTCACGATGTACGGCTTCGTGCGAATGTCCGCGCACGTACCGCGTAAAGTTCGGACAGAGATTCTGTTCGTGCAATGAATGACGGCGGACAGAGCGCTCCGTCCGCCGTCGATTGAAACGCAACCCCGGCCTTATTTCTCCGGCTCCACCAGCGCCTGGAACGTCAGCTGACGCGACAGATCTTCGATGTTCGGCGTCACCGGCGCCGTAGCCCAGCGCTGAATCATGCCGATGAAGAGGACGTCGTTCGTCGGATCGATCCAGAACCACGTGCCTGCCATGCCGTCCCAGAGATACGTGCCTGCGCCTGCGGCGCTGCCCAGTTTGTGCGGCTCTTCATAGATCGCAACGTCGTAGCCGAAGCCAAAGCCGTCCTGCATCCGGTAGTTGCCGATGCCGAACTTGCCGTTCTTCACGGCTTCTGGCACGTGATTGGCGCGCATGAGATCCACGGTGCTCGGCGCCAGCAGGCGCGCACCGTCGAGTTCGCCGCCGTTGAGCAACATC
>DATAFY010000328.1:0-3058 GCA_036257205.1 Steroidobacter sp.
AGCTTCTGGCCGGCATAGAACGTAACCCAGGCCGCCAGCTGAATTCCGAGCATCGCGTATACGAATCCCAGCAAGGGACCAAACGCGAACACGGCGAACAGGGTAATGAGCGGCCGCGGAAACATCAGGAGGGCTGCCGGCGTATACGCGAGCATCGTGGCAACCGCCGCCCACCATTGATCGCCCACGCGCCGCGCCCATTGTGCAACCTGGGCGCCTTCTAAGTAACCGGCGAGCGGAGTGAATTTCCACAGCGCCGCAAGCCCAAGGAGCAGAAGAACAATCGCTGCGAGCTGAGTCCAGGCCGGCGCCGGCCCGATCTCGTCCACCGGCGTTTCGACGTCCGCATTGAAGAACTTGACCAGGTCGGCCAGCTCCACTGGGCGCTCCGGATCCGCCACGCTCACCATGCTAAGCACCCCTTCAGAAGGCTGCGGCGGCAGAACGAGCTCTTTCAAGGTGCGATCTTCGCGCCTCAGGCGTTCGATCGCAGCGATCATCGACCCGCTCGCGGCGATCGCCTCTTGCACCGCCTGCGGCTTGACGCCGAGGTGTTCGGCCAGAAGCTGAGCCCTCAGGCCGCGTATGGGGCTGCGCACCGCTTCGAGTTCGCGCGCCTCGATCGTCAGATCGCATTCGGTGTCAAGGCCCATTGAACGATTCGCAAGGTTCGCAGAGCCGATGCGCACGATATCGTCATCGACGATCATCAGTTTCGAATGTATGTCGATGCACGTCCCGCTCTTCAGACCCGCGATGTATGCATAGAACGCGCGAAAGCGTTGGTGCGAGTCCGCCGCCCGCAGCCTCTGTATGAGGCGGGTGCGCAACGTCTGCATGGTGACCTCTTCGAGCCAACCATGGCTCAATTCGCGCAGCACGACCACGATCTCGGGGCCATCCCGCTCCTGCAAGCGCTTTGCGAGCGCATCACCGATCTTGTCCGCAGTGAAGTACTGATTCTCGATGTAAATGCAGCGACGTGCGGCGGCGATCATGTCGAGGTAAAGAGTCTCGACCTCGCGAACGCCGCCCGAACAGTTGGTTGCGGGCTCGGTGCGCGAGACGGCGACTTCGACGTCTGCGACATCCGCTTCCACGGATTCAGGCCAGCGCGACGCAGCCGCGCGACGCGCACCGCGGCCGAACAAACCGTATCGGTGGGCCGGCGGCTCGAGAGCGTGGTGCGTCGCGCTGCGCCAGCGCATTCGAGCGAGCTCGCCAAGCGCGCGCGCCGCGTCGCCTTCGACGGCCATCGCGAGATCATGAAACGGCGGATACGGAACGCCCCTCGCCACGCGCAGCGCATTGTTCGGCGAATGATCGCACGTGTCCCAGCGACGGCCGGTCAAATCGATGCCGCCGCAGAAAGCGACCCGATCATCGACGACAACCATCTTCTGATGGTGTGAGCCGCCGACCGGGTGTGTATTGTCGTACCTGAAATGCACACGATGGTGCGGTTTCCAGCCGATCCCGTACAGCGGCATCCACTCGCGATCGAGCCCGAAGATCATCGGATAGTCCCACGTGAGGACGTGTATGTGCAGTTCGCGGCGACGCCTCGCCAGATCGTTCAGGAAAGGCCCGAGCTCAAGCTCTTCGCCCTTTTCGCCCCTGCACAGCAGCCGCGTGCGGCTGTGGAAATCCCATCCCACGATGAGAATGGAGCGCTTTGCCTCACGCGCGGCCGCGACGAAAGCTTTGAAGTACGCGTCAGCGTCGATGAGAAACGCCGCACGGCTCGCGTGCTCCACTCTCCAGCAATTGCGTCCAGGGACGAAGATGCTCGTGTGATGCCCCTGCTGCGCCATGGATGATCCCGACTGAGAATGAGCGCAGAACGCCTACAGCGCACGGACAGTTCCTAAGGGCGCGAAGAGCCGGAGCTGCATGCACCGCTTGCGGATCGCTCGACGGATCAATAGCCGCGCGAGAGATCCACAACGGACAACATGCGTTCGCCATTCGAGTACCGGCGCAGGTTCTCCTTCGTCACGGCGACCTGGGCGTCGAAACCGAGATCCGAATCGTTCGCCACATGAGGGGTGATGATCACGTTCGGCGCCGACCACAGCGGATGGTCTTCAGGCAAGGGCTCGGGATCGGCGACATCCAACCCGGCGCCCGCGATTTTTCCGTGAATGAGCGCATCGACCAGGGCTGTGGCGGCGACGCTGCCGCCGCGTGCAACGTTGATGAAGTAGGCGCTCGTCTTCATGCGCGCAAAGAACTCGGCGTTGAACATGCCTGCCGTGCGCTGTGTGAGCGGGGCGGTGTTGACGATGTAGTCGGCCTCGCTCGCGAGCTTCAGGAGTTCTTCAGGCGAACCGACGTAGCTGACGAATGATGGGCCCGTACGGCCGCTTGCGCGCGTCGCGATAACGCGCATCCCGAGCGCGTTCGCTCGCCGCGCGGTCTCTGTGCCGATGCCGCCCAGGCCTACAATCAAGATGGTCTTGCCGTCGACGACCGACATGCGCCCCGGCGGAGCGACGCGCCGCCATTGCCTGTTCCTTTGCGCGGAAATGTACAAGTCGAGCCCGCGCGTAAACGCGAGCGCCATAGCTAGCGCATGCTCCGCGATGATCGGCGCGTCGATGCGCTGCATGTTGGTCAGCAGGATATTGCGCTCCCGCACAGCGGGTATCGAGACGCAATGCTCCACACCGGCGCTCAGCAACTGGATCCATTGAATGGATTTTCCAACGGCCAGAATCTCGGGCGTACACAGCCCGATCACGGCGTCCACATCCGCCGCCTGTTTTGCAATCTCATCGGGTTTCGCCGCGATGAACTCGATGTCAGGAGCGAGCGAGCGAAGATCGGGCAAGAGCTGCGCGCCGAATCCGCCGACGAGAATGCGGCGGGGTTTGCGCCATGCCGGCCGGTCGCGCACAGGCGTCGGGGATTCCTCCAGACCGTAGCGCTCAATCACCTTCACAATGTCGCCCGACTGCTGCGCCGGTTGAGCGAGAAGCGGGAACCATGCGATCGCCGCAAGGAACACAGCTCTTGTAGAAGTCAGAAGCATGTCGTCAGGTCGATGCAGCCTCGT
>DATAFY010000389.1:0-3081 GCA_036257205.1 Steroidobacter sp.
TCGAGGTAAGGACCGGGTATCTCACCGAGCGCGAGTTAAGAACACTCCAGAACGCGAGCGCTTTTCATATCTGTACGTCCCTCACCGAAGGCTGGGGCCACTACATTGTCGAGGCTTTGAGCGTCGGAGCCGTCACGATTACGGTCGACGCTCCTCCTATGAACGAGTTGGTGACTGCGCAGCGCGGCGTCCTAGTGCCCTATGGCCGCGCAGGCCTGCAGCGGCTCGCCGCCACCTATGAATTCGACGAGCGCGGATTTGAAGCGGCCATCTCGCGCACGCTGGAGATGAGCGATGCAGAATGTGCGCGCCTCGGGACAAACGCGCGCAATTGGTTCGTCCGCAACAAAGAAGCCTTCACCGGACGCCTCGACGCCGCGCTGCGCGCGGCGCTCTCGCGTTGACCGCAGGCGTTAGGGATGCCCACGATCAATCTCGTCCTCTGGGACAACGGGGTGGGACTGCGCCGCGATATGGAGATCTTGCGAGACGCATGGCGGGCGGCCGGGTGCGATGTGTTTGTTTCCGCTCGGCGTCGCGGCACGCTGCATAAGTGGCTTGCGCCTTGGCGTCTCAAAGCTCGAATGGCACGCCAGCGCTTTGGAGGACGCGATCGCCTCGGGCGGTTCGACGTCAATGTGATGCTCGAGCACATTCGGCCCGAGCACCTCGATCTCGCCAAGCGCAACGTTCTGATTCCCAACCCTGAGTGGTTCCTGGAAGAGAACCGTGCGCTGCTCGACAGAATCGATCTCGTATTGGTCAAGACTCGTCATGCGCAGCAGCAGTTCGACTCACTCGGCGTCCGAACGCGATTCGTCGGGTTCACGAGCATCGACCGACGCATGCAGGAGCAAAAGCGGAAGGCTTTTTTTCACCTCGCGGGCCGCAGTCGCCACAAGGGAACGGAGGAACTGCTGCGAATCTGGCGCAAACATCCTGAGTGGCCCGACCTCACTGTCCTTCAGCACCCGCGGATGGCGAAACAGTGCGTCAAGGCGCCCAACATCGATCATCGCATCGGTTATATCTCGGATGCCGAGTTGAAGCGACTGCAGAACTCGCATCTGTTCCACCTGTGCCCGTCGGAGACCGAAGGCTTCGGACATTACATCGTGGAAGCCATGAGCGTCGGGGCGATCGTTCTGACGCTCGATGCGCCGCCTATGAATGAACTGGTGAAGCCTGACCGCGGCGTGCTGTTGCCCTACGAGCGCACGGGAACGCATGGCTTGTCCATGACGTACCACTTCGGGGAGCGTGGGCTCCAACAGGCCGTAGTTGAGGCGCTATCCCTGGATGATGCGAGATGCGGCGCGCTGCAGGCCAACGCGCGTCGCTGGTTTGAAGAAAATGATAAGAGTTTTCGCCTGCGTCTGACTGAGTCGTTGCCGCTCGAGGACGCGGACTGGCATAACGACGCAAGTCTTAGGCCGTAACCTGAATGGGCGCTTCTTAGGCCGTAACCTGAATGCGCGCTCCGGGTGCGCAATTTGTGAGCTTTGATATTGCTTATGGGCTTTAGGTTGAGTTTGTCCTGGGGATGCCTCGCGCTGCTTGCGTGCGGCGTCACGTTCGCGCGAGGCGCCAGTCCGTATCTGCCGCTCGGGATTTCGCCCGAGATCGATCGCAAGATCGAACGCGTGCTCGTCCTCGGCGACAAGCCCGTAAGGCGTCGGCCAATCCCGGCGGCCGTCGTGCTCGACGCTTTGCCGAAGGCGTGCGCGCAAGACAGAGCCCTTTGCGAGGATGTGCGCGCTTATCTCAAGCGTTTCATGCACACAGGCAAGATCACCCATCTGAGAGCATCGGCGGCGGCGACCGACGGAGATTCGGAAGCGGTATTGCCCAACGGACATGGCTTGCATGTTGACGATCCGTGGGAGGTCAGAGCGCACGCCTATTACCAGCCAAACGATCACTTGCTGATCTCCGCCGGCGCGATCGTGCGGGAGGACGAGACGATTCCAACGGATTCGATGATCAGCTTCGGAAGCGAATATGCGCAGCTCGACTTCGGTTATCGGGATCACTGGCTATCGCCGCTCAATGACAGCGCCTCGCTCATCAGCACACAGGCGCCCACGATGCCGTCGGCCACGCTTTCCAATTACGCGCCGATCAGCCCTCTTGGGCTGACGTACGAGATCTTTCAGGCGGAAATGTCGCGACAGGAAGGGATCATCGCCGACGGCGGAACAACTTCAGGTCGTCCAAGCCTCGCCGGCGTGCAACTGGGAATTGAGCCCGCGGCCGGCTACTCGCTTGCCGTGAATCGGATCACGCAATACGGCGGCGGGGCGCGCGGAGGCGGAAGTTTCTCGGACTTCGTGGATGCGTTCACTACGACGAGCAACGAACATGGCGTCAGCGAGGTCAATCGAGTCGCCTCAATCACCAGCACTATCTTGTTCCAGGCGCAAATCCCTTTTGCGGTGCATCTCGAATACGCCGGCGAGGACAACGCATTCGAGGGGCCGTATCGTCTGGGCGCGACGAACATGTCGCTGGGCCTCGATTTTCCGCGGCTTTGGCGGCGATACGATCTCAGGTACGAATTGTCTGAATGGCAAAATTCCTGGTACGTACATCATCTCTACCCGGACGGGTTGACGAATCGCGGCCATGTCCTGGGGCATTGGTTCGGCGACAACCGCCAGTTCGGAGACGCCATCGGCGGCCACAGCCATTCCCTTCGCGCAGGTCTGCGCCTGGATTCGGGCGACTACATCCAAGCGACCTACCGCAATCTCGCCTACGACTCCGATTGGGCTGGCAGTCGAGAGCGCGTTTCCTACGAGCAGATGCACATGATCGAGCTCGATTACTCGACCGTGTGGGCCGGGCGCGCTGTTGACGCCCAGCTGCATGTCGGCCGCGACGTGTTCGGGGAATCATTCGCACGGCTGGGCGCATCCTTCGATTTTGTGCGCATTAGTCCTCGGTTTAGCGGCGTCATAGAGCAAGGCGATGAGTTGCGGAGCGACTCGAATGCCGAGGTCTTCGTTGAGATGGGAGCGCATCGCAGTGAGGTACGCGAGGTGATGCTCGACCTCGGCCCGAATGTGATCAGCGGTCCCT
>DATAFY010000435.1:0-7703 GCA_036257205.1 Steroidobacter sp.
CTCGGCGAAATCTGCGTTCTCGGACAGAAAACCGTAACCGGGATGGATCGCGACGGAGTCGGTCACTTCCGCCGCGCTGATGATCGCCGGCATGTTCAGGTAGCTGTCCTTGGAGGAGGGCGGTCCGATGCAGACCGACTCATCCGCAAGCAGCACATGTTTCTGATTGAAGTCGGCCGTCGAATGCACGGCGACCGTCTTGACGCCGAGTTCTCGGCACGCTCGCAGGATGCGCAGCGCAATTTCGCCGCGATTGGCGATGACAACTTTTTCGAGCATAAGTCAGCTTTTAGATTTGTCGTGGAGGGCTCAGGACACCGGCCCGCGGTGTGGGCCGGACGAAGAGAGCGGCTCGGTTCCTCGCTGGCCGAGCCCTGCGTCCCAAGTCCCGCGGCTTACTCGATGATGAACAGCGGCTGCCCGAATTCAACGGGTTCGCCGTTTTTTACCAGCACCGCCGTGACTCGACCGGCCTTATCGGACTCGATCTGATTCATCATCTTCATCGCCTCGATGATGCAAAGCGTGTCGCCGATGTTCACTTCACTGCCGATGTCCACGAAGGGTTTCGCGCCCGGGGTCGCGGCCGCATAGAACGTGCCCACCATGGGAGCCGTGACCGTGTGATCCGTCTTTGCCGCCGGTGCCGCTGCGGGCGCTGCGGCGGGCGCGGCCGCTGCGGGCGCCAGCACCGCGGGCGTCGGCGCAGCGTAGTGCACGACCGGCGCGGAAGCGGCTTGGCCCGTCGGATAGCGACTAATGCGCACCGACTCTTCCCCCTCGCTGATTTCGATTTCAGCAATTCCCGATTCTTCGAGTAGTTCGATGAGTTTTTTTACCTTGCGAATATCCATACAGTCCTCTTGTTTTTGTCCTATTTGCGTGCGGCGGCCAGATGCTGCGCGGCCGCGCGCAGAGCGAGCTCGTAGCCCACAGGCCCGAGCCCGGTGATGACGCCGACGGCGATGTCGGAGAAATACGAATGGCGCCGAAACGACTCGCGCCCGTGCACATTGCTCAGATGAACTTCAATGAAGGGAATCTTTATCGCCAGCAGGGCGTCGCGCAGCGCGATGGACGTGTGCGTGAACGCGGCCGGATTGAAGATCATGAAGGCGACGTGCATCGCGGGCGCTTCGTGGATGCGCGAGATCAATTCCGCTTCGGCATTGCTCTGAAAAGCCGAAAGGTGGTGCCCGGCCTCGGCGGCGAGCTGGCTTAGCCGCGCCACGATCTGTTCGAGCGTCACCGATCCATAGATACCCGGCTCGCGCGCGCCGAGCAGGTTCAGGTTGGGGCCGTTTAGGAGCAACAGGTGGGCCATACGCCTTCGTGGAGCGTGTTTTCTGGGTATCAACTTGGGCGAAGATGGCAGCGAGTTTACCCAGATTCCCGACGATAATGCGATTGTTTGCAGCAGGCGCGCCTGCCTCCCTGCGTCGCGCGAGGAGCCGCGACAGACCGTGCGCCCGCGAATTCAGCCGCAGTGTGGACGCAACACTACGCGAAGGGGGGCGTCGCGACGCGGTGCTATGCCGCGTTTCTACGCACGAGCGTGCGGCAGTTTAGAGAGTTGCTTGGCTGCAACGATGCGAGCCGCGGCGGGGCTCAGCTCACCTGCATTCACCCGTCGAACGAGGCCCAGCAGGATGTCCATCCCCGGCGCGTCCAGTTCACCCAGATGAAGCGCCACGATGCGGTGTTGGTTATCCGTGAATACCGTGAAGGGAATGCCAATCGAGCCTTGCCCGAACTTGCTGATGGCCTCCAGGCCGTCCTGCTCGCCGATGAGAATCGGATAGTCGACCCCGAGCTCCTGCGCAAACTTGAGCACGTCCTCTCGGAAGTCCACCGCAACCCCGACGAGTTGAAAGCCTTCTCCGCCGTGCTGTTCGTGCACTTTCTTCAACAGCGGAATCTCCCGTCGACACGGGGCGCACCAGGTCGCCCAGAAGTTGACGATCATCGACTTCCCCGGCCAGCTCAGAATCGAGCGCTGCTCGCCTTGGAGGTCCGCGAGTGTGAAGTCAGGAAGCATTTCGGGCGTCTGGGAAGCCTCGGCCGGAGCTGACGTCGCGGTGGACGTCTCGCTCGCGGCCGGGTAGGCCTGCTGAGCGAGTCGCGGGGCGACGGCCCACCGATACATGCCGAATCCCGCCAAAGCGGCGGCCAGGGCGACAGCGATGTAAGTCCAGTTCTTCATTGCATCGGATCCGAGGCGCCGCTTACCCGCTCGCAAACGCGTTGAGCACGTGTTCACGGAAGCGCTCCGCGGGCGCGAATCCTACCAGCCTGAAGTTCTTGCGTTCGACGCCCTGTGCGCTGAAGAAAGCGATCGTGGGCGGGCCAAAGATTTCGAATCGCCGCAGCAGCGCCTGGTCGTGCGCATCGTTCGCCGTGACGTCGGCCTGCAGCAGCACCGCGTTCGCAAGCGCCGAGCGCACGCCGGCATCGGTGAACGTGTACTTTTCCATCTCTTTGCACGAGACGCACCAATCCGCGTAGAAATCGAGCATCACGGGCTTGCCCGCAGTGCTTGCGGCGGCGATCGCGGCTTCTAGTTCCGCCACCGTCTTGATCCTCTGGAACGAAAGGCCCGATGGCTCTGCAACTTGCTCGAGCGATTGTCCGACGCTCAGAGCTTCCAGCGGCCGCAGAGGGTCGCGGCCGCCAGAGGCTGCGCCCACGAGCAGCAGCACGCCGTATACGAGCACCATCAGTCCGCCCGCGCGAACCGGGGCCGGCGCCGGTTCCCCGGCGCGCGCCTTGAGCGAGAAAATCCAGAAGCCGCAGACCACGGCGAGGATAGACCACAAAAGCATCATCAACGCCTCGGGGAGAAGCGGTGTGAGCAGGTACACGGCGAGCGCAAGGAACAACGCGCCAAACAGCTGTTTGACGGCATTCATCCACGGTCCCACCTTGGGCAGAAGCGATCCGGCGGAGGCGCCCACGATGAGCAGCGGCACGCCCATGCCCAGGCCGGTCACGTACAGTGCGGCGGCGCCGCGCGCGATCTGGCCGGTCTGACTGATGACCGACAGCGCCGCGATGATCGCTGGCGCGACGCAGGCGGTGACCACGAGCGCCGACAATGCGCCCATGATGAAGGTGCCTGCATACGTGCCGGACTTCTGTTGGTTGCTGAAGTGGGTCAGGCGCGTCTGAAGGGCGCTTGGCAACTGCAGGTTGTAGGCTCCAAACATCGCCAAAGCGAGCGCGGCGAACAGAGCCGCAAACAAAATCACGATCCACGGCTGCTGAAAGAACGCTTGCGGCGCCTGTTTGAATGCGAGGACGAACGTCGCCCCGGCCGCCGCGTACGTGAGCGCCATGCCCTGTACGTAAGTGAGCGCCAGCGAAAAACCTCGCAGCGGCGTCGCTTTCTCACCCTGGCCGACGATGATCCCGGAGAGGATCGGAATCATCGGCAAGACGCACGGCGTAAAAGACAGCAGGACGCCCAGCCCGAAGAAGGTCGCTAGGACGGCGGCGAGGTTTCCGCGTTGAATCAGTTCCGCCAGCCTGTCCTGCTCAGCCACAGGCCCGCTGGCCGCCAGCGACGGTGCGTTCTGCGCCGCCAACGCAGCCGGCAGCGCCGAGGCCGCCGCGGCAGCGGGTAATTCTACCGAGACGTCTTTGGTGATCGGGTTGTAGCAGAGGCCGCCGTCCGCGCAACCTTGATAGGTGATCGACAGGTCGAGTTTCTGGGCCGGCCCCGCGGCCCGCTCCACCGCCAAGGCGGCTTCGAGTACGCCGTAATAGACCTCTGTGTCGCCGAAATACTCGTCGTGCTTGGGCTTCCCCCCAGGCAGGGCAACAGAGCCAATCTTGAGCTCAGGGGATCGGCTGACGACTTGAACGCGCTCTTTGTACAAGTAGTACCCATCGGCGATGACCCAGGTCAGCGCCACTGCGCCGGAATCCTGCGCCATCACGCTCAGCCGAAAGGCTTCATCCGGCGGCAAGACGTCGCTTCCGCCGGCAGGTCGCGAGGATTTAAACAGGGAGCGCAGGTCGTTTCCGCCGGAAGGCGATGCAACGGCGGGCAGCGGAACGTCGGCTTTCCAGCTGAGCGGGGGGTAGCACAGACCGGCGTCGGCGCAGCCTTGCAGTTTGAGCTGGAGGGGGATCGTTTTTGGTCGCGCCCCGGAGACGGTGATGGGGGCGGAGACGTCGATGACGCCGCGGTAAATCTGCTGGGCCCCGAAATATTCATCTGTGTGGGTTTCGCCTACGGGCCACGCAGGTTCGCCTACCTGCACCGACGGATCGGCGGATGCAATCCCAAGCTTATGCTTGTAGAGGTAATAACCCTGCTCGATTTTCCAGGTGACGATCAGTTGCTGGCCCTCGACTCGCGCCGAGTATCGGTAGGCTTGTTCGGGCGGCAGGAACTGATCTCTCGACCGGGCCGTGACGGCTGCCAGACACCCGAGCGTCAGTGCGAGTACGGTCGAGGTTCCCTTGAACCATTTCCCGTAGTTCGCCGCCAGCCAGCTTCTCTGCATCATTCGTCCGCCTTTCCCGTGACGCTTTCTTGTAACGCTGCTCGGACCCAGTCCAGATAGTTTTCGTTCCCGCCGATGACCGCTGTAGCAATCAGCTCCGGGCACTCGTAGGGGTGGAGCGCTCTGAGCCGGTGCGTCAGCTTCGTGAGCGCGCGACGGGTCGTCTTGATAATCAACAGGATCTCTGCGTCCTCGTGGAGGCGGCCGTCCCACATGTACGTCGAACATGCACCTGGAATGCGGTTCACACAGGCGGCTAGCCCCTCAGAAACCAAAGTTTGCGCGATCCGCGCGGCGGTCGGCTCGTCCGGGCACGTCGAAAAAGCGATCAGGACGGAGTCGGGCATTGGACGCTCAGGCGCTCGGCAATCAATCGGGAGAGGAACAGAGGGCCGCGTTATGTTTAATACACACTCCTCGGCGCCGTCGAGATTCGCGGGTTCGGCGTGGCAGAGCTGGGGTTGAATTTAGACAATGCCCGCATATTATTAGCAGCCGCTTGGGGTGAGTGCTAGCGTCGGCTGCAATGGGTCGCGTGGGCGCTCATCCCGCGATTTCTCGTTTCCCTGTCCTCATTTCGAACCCTCACATCGACTGAAAAAAGGCGAGGTTTGAGCTATGGCTGACAAACTGAAAATTCGTCCGTTGCACGATCGCGTGATTATCAAGCGCCTCGAAGAGGAGCGCACGTCCCCGGGCGGCATCGTGATCCCCGATACGGCGACTGAGAAGCCCATCAAGGGCAAAGTCATCGCCGTAGGCAAGGGCAAGATCCTTGAGAATGGAGAAGTGCGTCCCCTCGATGTGAAAGTGGGCGACAACATCCTGTTCGGCAAATACAGCGGCACCGAAGTGAAGGTCGACGGCGAAGAGCTCCTCGTCATGCGCGAGGAAGACGTCATGGCTGTTATCGAGAAGTGATTCGACGTTAGCCGAATCACCGCCTGACCGCTTCGATACCCAGAAAATTCCAGCAGAGGTTGAACTCACATGGCAGCTAAAGAAGTACGTTTCAGCGATGACGCCCGCTCGCGCATGCTCAAAGGCGTGAACATCCTGGCGAACGCCGTTAAGGCGACGCTTGGTCCGAAGGGCCGCAACGCAGTGCTCGAGAAGAGCTTCGGCGCCCCCACCGTGACGAAGGACGGCGTGTCGGTCGCGAAGGAAATCGAGCTCAAGGACAAGTTCGAGAACATGGGCGCCCAGATGGTGAAGGAAGTCGCTTCCAACACCTCTGATGAAGCCGGCGATGGTACGACCACCGCGACGGTTCTGGCCCAGGCGATCGTGCGCGAGGGTCTGAAGGCCGTCGCCGCCGGCGCCAATCCGATGGATCTGAAGCGCGGCATCGACAAAGCCGTCGAGACGGCCGTCGAAGAGCTCAAGCGCCTGTCCAAGCCGTGCAAGGATCAGAAGGCGATTGCGCAGGTCGGCACGATCTCCGCGAACTCCGATGAATCGATCGGCAAGACGATCGCGGATGCGATGGAAAAGGTCGGCAAGGAAGGCGTGATCACGGTGGAAGAAGGCTCGGGCCTGCAGAACGAGCTCGACGTGGTCGAGGGTATGCAGTTCGACCGCGGCTATCTCTCGCCGTATTTCATCAACAACCAGCAGAATCAAACTGCGGAGCTCGACAATCCGTACATCCTTCTGTACGAGAAGAAGATCTCCAACGTCCGCGAGATGCTGCCGCTGCTCGAGGGCATCGCGAAGGCCGGCCGTCCGCTGCTCGTCGTCGCTGAGGACGTCGAGGGCGAAGCGCTCGCCACGTTGGTCGTGAACACGATCCGCGGCATCGTCAAGGTCGCGGCAGTGAAGGCCCCGGGCTTCGGCGACCGTCGCAAAGCCATGCTGCAGGACATTGCGGTGCTCACGGGCGGCGTCGTGATCTCCGATGAGGTAGGCCTGTCGCTCGAGAAAGCCACGCTGAACGACCTGGGCGAAGCCAAGAAGATTCTCGTGGAGAAAGAGAACACCACGATTATCGACGGCAAGGGCAAGAACGCCGACATCAAGGCGCGCGTCGAGCAGATCCGCAAGCAGATCGAAGAGGCCACCTCCGACTACGACAAGGAGAAGCTGCAAGAGCGCGTTGCCAAGCTCTCTGGCGGCGTGGCTGTGATCAAGGTCGGGGCCGCCACCGAGATCGAGATGAAAGAGAAGAAGGCCCGCGTCGAAGACGCGCTGCACGCCACTCGTGCGGCCGTGGAAGAAGGCGTGGTTCCGGGCGGCGGCGTTGCGCTGATCCGCGCCCAGAAGGCGGTAGAGAAGGTCGAGGCGAAGAACGAGGACCAGCAGTTCGGCATCCGCATCCTGGCGCGCTCCATTGAAGAGCCGCTGCGTCAGATCGTGACCAATGCGGGCGAAGATGCTGCCGTGGTGCTCGCGAAGGTGAAGGATGGCAAGGGCACGTTCGGGTACAACGCCGCAACCAGCGAATACGGCGACATGCTCGAGCTCGGCATTCTGGATCCGACGAAGGTCACGCGCCTGGCGCTGCAGAACGCTGCGTCGGTCGCCGGCCTACTGCTCACGACCGAAGTGATGGTCGCCGAGGCTCCGAAGGAAGAAGCCGAACACGCGCATGCCCCGGGCGGCATGGGCGGCATGGGCGGAATGGACATGTAATGAGCCGCGTGGGGGACAGATGTCGAATCTGTCCCTCACTCTGCATGCAAAGCCCCGCGTAAGCGGGGCTTTTTTTGTGCGCTCAGCACGCAGCCCAATCTTGGAGGTGCGACTCCTCCTTTCCCCCGATCATCTGGATTGAAGCGAAGTGCAACTGCCCAGACGGCGCGAATCGCAGCGTCGTTCGAAGAATCGCCGCGCAGGACGGTTCCAGGATACCGACTGGGTCGTTCCTCTACGCCGAGCCGGGCGTCTATGCTTGCGGCCGCCATTGCAGCGGAGGAATGGCCCGGGCAAATCGATTTTGGATCAGGGGAGAATCTATGTCGTGGTGGGGATGGCTAGTTGCCGGCGCGGCGTTGCTTGCGGTCGAGATGTTCGTCATCGACGCGCAGTTCTATCTTGTCTTTCTTGGCGCTGCGGCTGTGGTGGTCGGACTCGCGGGGCTCGTTGGCCTGGAAGCGCCGGTCTGGCTGCAGTGGCTCGCATTCGCGGTCCTGTCGATGCTTGCCATGGTCTCTTTCCGCAAGCGGCTCTATGGGCTGCGAGGCCGGATCGGCC